>JBFHIK010000305.1:0-3742 GCA_041596555.1 Methanosarcina sp. | reverse complement strand
GAGGTTTATCCGTTTTTTTCAAGTGTCTTCTTATAATAGAGGGTAAAATCTCTTCCCGGGCGCAGGGTAAAGTTGTAAGAGGAGTACTCTTCTTCAGGGATTTCCCTGTACATATCATAGGATATGGGCACAATTATAGCATCGTATTTACTGCTCACTGGAGGTTTTGAAGAGTACCCTGTTTTTTCGTAGTCCCGCAGGTACCAGGGCAGGGGCCAGTACAGCTTGTTCGGGTCAATCACGTAAAGCCTTAGAGTTTCAGGCCTTCGGTTGAAACCCTCTATCATCTCCATGAGCTCCCGAATATCCGGAGAGGCCTGAGTATAAGTCATCAGTTCTGCCGGTTCCATGCTCCTGTAGTAATTTACCGATATACACTGCCCCAGGGAAATTAGCAGGGCGAGCGCCAGAATTCCTGCAATTAACTTTCGGGCTTTTCCGGGATGTTCTGCCCTGAAAGATGGCTTTTTACCTGTCAGGGGGCTTACATTTCCTTCCAGAAGCCCCTGGTCTGGCTTCATAGCTTCAATGTTTCGGGAAAAGACGTCTCCCAGGCAAGCGCCGGCCAGAATTCCGAAGGGCAGGACAATATGCACAACGAGCCAGGGAACTTTTTCCTGAAGATAGGAATAAAGCAGCAGACTGGTAAATGCCCAGTAGCAGACAAAAAGGAAAAATGAAGCATTTTTTCCTTTTTTTTTCAGGAAATGGAAAAATCCTGCAGTCCCAAAAAGTATAACCGGAATTTCATATCTGAAAAGGATGGGGACATAGTAGTAAAAAGGGCCTCCTATCCTCTCTATCCTGTGCATTGCCATCCAGTGGGTAAAAGCCCTTTCTACGATTGAGAAAAGAGAAATATCGTTTCTGAAAAGGCTTGTATAAAAAAACATTACAATGAAAATGAAGAGTGCCCCTGAAAGAAGAAATTCGGGGAGGAAAGATAAAAGAGCCGAACTTTTGAGGAGAAGGGTCTTTTGCAAACTCAGGTTTTCTCTCTTCCAGCTTGAATAAATCCAGTATAATAAGCCCATCCCGGCATAAGCCCCGAATATAAGTATGACAAGATAGGCGTTTTCCTTTGCAGTTACGGCAATGGCAAGAGATGCCGCTGTCAGGATAAGGTAAGGGTACCGCTTTGAGCTGTGAATATTGTCGAGATAGCGGAATGCGCCTGCAACAGCCGCCAGAGTGCAGAACACAATTATCATATCATTTCTGAAAAACCTTGAGAAGTAGACCATGCTTGGAGAAAATGCAAGCAGAAACATTGACCAGAGCACTCCGCTCTTCCCCAGTTCTTTTTTCAGCAAAAAGAGCAGCAGAATAGTTGCCACTCCGAAAAAGACCGGGACCAGGCGGGCTGTGGTATCGTTTATTCCCAGAAAATGGAAGACTGCTGCAGTAGAATGGAAAAGAAAGGGGCCGTGGTAGGCTGGATTATAACTGTACTCCCCGGTTTCAAGCAGTTTGAGGGTAAAACTGGCGTGTACGCTTTCATCATGATGAAAAACCCTCTCTCCAAGTTCAAAAAGTCTGAGGGCAAGGGCAAAAAAAACGATCAGAATCCCGAGAAACCGGTACTTTTGATCAGAGAGCTTCGGGGAATTTGCGGTGTCGTTATCTGGACTTTGCTGCATTGTTTTCCAAACCTTCCGGTGATGGCTGCTCCTTATAAGGCATAGGTATATTTAAGGAATAGGATGAAATAGTCTTCCTCATGGCTGAAGTAAAAATTAAGTTATTTGCAAATCTGCGTGAAGCAGCAGGCACACCAGAACTCCTGCTTTCCGGAGAAAAGGTTATTGATGTCCTTTTATCCCTCACCGACAAACATCCGGAGTTAAAAAGCCTTATTTTTGAAAAAAGTGAGGAAAAAAGCGATGAAAAAGGCGAGAGCCCCATCCTTTGCGGCTCAATTAATATCCTGGTAAACGGAAACAATGTCCGGCACCTGGAAGGGCTTGATACTCTTCTTAAGAACTCGGATGAAATTGGAGTTTTACCTCCAGTCTCAGGCGGCTGATTTTTTCAGGGGCGAGGACATGGGCAGGATATTCAAAGAACGCACTTCAGTTGATGAAGCTTTACGGCTTTTCCTCAGGAATATTTCTCCTTTCAAGCACACAGAAGAAGTACCACTTCAAGCCTGTGCTGGCAGGGTACTTGCAGAGGCTGTAGTTTCCGGAAGAGATGTCCCTCATTACAGGCGTGCTGCAATGGACGGATACGCGGTCAGGGCATCCGATACTCCGGGCGCTTCCCCTGCAAATCCCGTGCTCTTACAGCTTTCTGACAGCATAGAGGAAGGGACCACTATGTGGATTCATACCGGAGCCGCACTGCCAGAAGGAGCTGATGCGGTTGTAATGGTTGAGGACACCTTTGCAGTTAGAGACATGGTAGAAATCAGGGCTCAGGTTTATCCTGGAAGGAATGTCGGGCAGGTAGGAGAGGACATCAAAAGAAAAGATCTGATTTTTGAGGAGGGACACCACCTTCGTCCCTGTGATGCTGCAGTACTTGCGTCCATTGGACTGGAAAGGGTGAAGGTTTTCCGAAAACCGGTGGTTGCAATCATCCCCACGGGAGACGAACTGGTAAGCCGTGAGACTTCCGGAGAAGTGCCTCCTCCGGGAATGGTGCTTGAGACCAACGGGCTTATGAATGCTCTCTATGTGGAAAGATGGGGAGGAGTTTTCAGATGTACAGGGATCGTACCTGATCGGCCGGA
Source organism: Methanosarcina sp. (assembly GCA_041596555.1). GTDB lineage: Archaea > Halobacteriota > Methanosarcinia > Methanosarcinales > Methanosarcinaceae > Methanosarcina. The sequence continues at coordinate 1,008 of JBFHIK010000305.1, read as the reverse complement.
GAGCATAAGAGAAGCAGTGGAAACAAACCTGGACGCCGATATGATCCTCATTTCAGGCGGGACTTCAGTTGGTAAAAGAGACCATGCCCCCGAGGTTGTTGAATCTCTGGGAAAACTGCTTGTACACGGTGTTGGTATTATTCCCGGGAAACCTACAGCCCTTGGGATCATAGATAAAACTCCTGTAGTTTGCCTTCCGGGATACCCGGTTGCCGGGCTTGTTGCTCTGTATTTCTTTGTTCGCCCCGGAATCCGGAAACTGGGTTCGATCCCTGAAGTACCGGAAATTGTCCTTAGAAAGCGCCTGACTGCAAAAATAAGCTCAAAAATAGGATACGTTAATTTCATCCGCGTTGTCTTTGAAGGAGATAGGGTACGCCCACTTATGGGAGCCGGGGCAGGAGTCCTGAGTTCCGTTGCAAAAGCTGACGGCTATGTGCTCGTGCCTGAGCACGTGGAAGGCTATGAGGAAGGACAGGAAGTTGAGGTATTCCTTATCGAGTAATATAAATATCCAGGAAAATATACCAAAAAGGGCACGGATAACTGGACATATTTTTTAATTCACTGAAAAAGAATAAAATTTTATACTAACGGGCGGTAATAGGAATGACATAACCGCCCTTTACCCTAATTTTTAAAAATAATATCAGTGAAGAAAATGCCCTCTCCAGATAAAGAAATGGATAAGATTTTATTAATAGGATCCGGCGGCTTTCTAGGAGCTGTTTGCCGATTTTTGCTCTGCGAGCTTGTGGAAGGGCAACTGGGCATCCTGTCTGTAAACGTACTTGGGAGTTTCATGCTGGGCATGATAATGTACGACACTGAATATCTTGGCTTCATAGGCCCTAAAGGACGGATCGCATTCGGAACAGGGTTTATGGGAGCATTTACAACCTTTTCAACGTTTACAGTCCAGTCTTTCAGCATGCCTTTTATTCCTGCCCTTGGAAATATCAGCGCCAATCTCTTTCTGACCCTTACAGGTGTATTCTTCGGCAGGAG
>JBFHIK010000304.1:0-3754 GCA_041596555.1 Methanosarcina sp. | reverse complement strand
CGCAATTCGGGCAGCGAAAAGGACCTCGTGCTGTTGCACTTGCAGTGCAACTCCCAGAAAATCTTCGATTTTCTGTGATCCCGAAGCGAAACTCGGGCGTGACAAAAACGACGCGGTATAGCAAATAAGGTTGTACGATTCAGATAAATCGTAATTTAGCCATCTGAAGCAAGTAGGATTTGAAAACCCCTATTGTAGGATTTGAATCTCCACACACTTAATTAAAATTTTTATAACTTCCCATAAGGTATTTTTCTGTTTTGGGCAAGATGCAGTCAACTTAATTCTCTGAAAATGTTTCAACTTTTATCTCACTGAACCTGGGAATATTCACTCTTATTTTTTGGTCTGGCTTTTCATAGAGACTTCAATAAACTGGGGGTGTTAATATTTTCATCTTCCTGATCCTGTTCGTTTCGAAACATAACTTCAAAATGATTTGAAGTTTAAAAAAGAAATAAATGCATTGTGGAAAAATAAATAACCAAAGAGAAACAATCAATTATAGGGAATAAGGGCATATTTTAATGTTTTAACCGAATAATTTGAAATTTTCATAACTAAAAATGGGACCTTACGGGGGAAAAAAACTTGAACAGAACATTCCATATTCTACTGCTAATAGGGGCTTTGCTACTTGTTGCAGGCATGCTTCTTAATATCACCAGAGATCCGCTTATCTTGAGCTCAGGAGCTGTGGCTGCATTATTCATGATTCTGCTTTTCAGAATCGACCCTCTGAGTCCTAACGAATAACAGAGAAAAAGAGGGTTTTTCTTATTTACATAAGAAAAACTTATAGAACTTATGCATTTGAATTGATAAACGGTAGCATTAGACTGTTATAGGTCTAAACTGTAACTTTAAACAATGATGCTTAATGGACTTGATTTTTATACCTCGAGTGCGTAAATCCTAACTTAATAACTTTACTTTTAATAACTTTACTTTCAACTTATTTTTTACTGATTTTGTCTGGGGTATATATAATGAACCGTAGAATCAAATTCGCATCAGTCTTTCTGATGCTTTTGCTTTTTGTTTTTTTTGCTGGCTGCTCCGGTCAGGAGACAGAGCAGGACACGCCCGGCTACGCCGCAAATGTGCTCAAAACGGAGTATGTAACTTATTCGGGGATTCTGGGGCAGGGCGCCTTCCTGCCGGGAAATTATAGTCTGGAAGCCCTCGATGTCGAGTTAAAAGCGCCTTCTTATGAGTTACCCCTGGAAAGGGATAAAATCTCCAACTATGCAGCCTTTTCTGCCGGAATTCCTCTTGATGAATCAGCTCTAAAAATGCTGGAAAGTAATGGTTTTGTGGTAATAGAAAATCCTTACAACCCCGCAGAAGAGGACATAACTTCAATGTACGTGACCCTCAAAAAAGAGGAAATTCCTGTTTTCATTACCACGGATTCTCTTTTGCATCTCTATCACATCCAGTTTGATGAGACCCTGCGCCAGATAGAGGAAAAGGAGTTTTATGATACTCTCTGGGAGACCGACCTCGCCCTGCTAAAGACCTCGGTAGAAGAATATAACAGTGCTTCTAACAGTGCTTCAGGAGAATCAGGAGAAGAAAAGGAAGCTGCAAGAAGAAACGCAGCCTACTTTGCGGTTGCTTTGAGCCTGCTCCAGCCGAAGCCAGAACAGGTACAGACAGCAGAAGACCCCTACGGCTTTGTTGATGAATCTCTTTTCCCTGCAGGTTCAGCAGAAAAATATCAGTTTGAAGTCCCTTCATTTGTAAAAGGAGAGGTTGAAGCCGAACTCGCTTTGATAGAAGCTCACGGAGGATTTGCCCTCTCGCCTATTTTCTTCTATAAAGAAGACTATTCCCAGTACGTGCCAAGAGGCCACTATACCCGCTCCGAGAAGCTGCAAAACTATTTCAGAGCTTTTATGTGGCACGGCAGGATGAGCATGCTCCTGAAGGACAGACTGATAGAATCCGAAGCCCCTGCAAAAGACGCCCGTATCCAGACCATCCAGGCAAGCCTTATCGCTTCGCAGCTTGAAAACAAGCCTGAGCTTCTTGAAAACTGGGACCGGATATACGGGGTTACGGCTTTTTATGTGGGTTTTTCCGATGACCTGGGGCCTTACGAATATATGGAGGCTATGGATCAGGTTTTTGGCAATGAGGAAAGGGAATTTAATGAAACAGCAGTAGAGGACTTAAAGGCTGCACTTGCCGAAAATCAGGGCCCGCAAATCTACGGAGGCACAGGAAACTGTGTCCTGGGACCACCCTTCACCCCGGAGCAGGCTGACGAATGCCTCGAAAATACAACTGGTTTCCGTTTCATGGGGCAGCGCTTCATCCCGGACTCTTACATGTTCTCAAACCTTGTCGGAGCCTATACAGGCGAATATCAGGGAGAGGCGGATGCCCCCTTCACTCTCGTAATCTCAGGAGCCGGAAGACCTATCCGCGGCTTCCCACGCGGACTTGACGCAATGGCTCTCCTTGGCTCGGGAAGAGCTGTTTACTGGCTTGACGAACTGAACGATTCCAGTTACGAAAATTACAGTGTCCGGTACGGGGAACTGAATTCGGAGTTTTCGAACTTCAGCACAGCCGATTGGAACAGGAACCTCTACTGGTCCTGGCTCTATTCCCTCCAGCCTCTTCTGAAAGACTATGGGGAAGGATACCCGACCTTCATGCAGACCGACGCCTGGCAGGATAAAGAACTGAGCACCTCTCTGGCTTCCTGGGCCGAACTCAGGCACGACACAATTCTCTATGCCAAACAGAGTTACACCATGACTGAAAGCGCAATGTTAATACCGCCTGAAGAAAAACCGGTTGTAGGTTATGTTGAGCCTGTCCCTGATTTCTACGTCAGGCTGCTTGCCTTAACGAAGCTGACAAACCAGGGTCTGGATGAAATGGAAGTGCTTGACCCAACATCAAAAGCAAGGCTCACTGAGCTTGAGAGCATCCTTTCCAGGCTTCAGGCAATCTCGGAAAAGGAACTCGAAAACGAAGAACTGACGGAAGAAGATTACGAGTTTATCAAGAATTTCGGGGACCAGCTTGAAGGCGTCATAGCCGACGTAGATGATAAAGCCAGAAAAACCACAGTCGTGGCTGATGTCCATACCGACGGAAATACAGAAGCTGTACTCGAAGAAGGAGTCGGATACGTGGACATGCTCGTAGTTGCATATAAACTCCCGGACGGCAGAATCCTTGTAGGAGCCGGGCCCGTTATGAGCTACTATGAGTTCAAGCAACCTATGTCCGACCGCCTGACCGACGAAAAATGGAGAGAAATGCTGGAGACAAAACCGCCGGAAAGGCCGGAGTGGACTTCAACATATACCTCTTAATTTTTCTTTTAACTATTTTTAATTTTTTTATTTTTTTCAGCTTTTTGTGGTCCCTCATTAACTGTTTGATCTATTCCATACCCGGAGCTGGAAGCTTTCAATCCGTCTTCCCCACGCCGCGTTGGGCCTGGGCCGGCCTGTCAGCCAGACATAAAGTGACCAAAAAATCGATACCTCAATAAAGAGAGGCAAACATTGAAGGAAATAGCCCCAGAACCGGGTGAATACTTTCATTTATCCAGGAACGGCTTTTCAATTTACAGGAAATATAAGCGCCTCCGCCAGCCTGTCTGGCGGCCCTGTTAAAAAAGCAAAAATGATCTGAAAGAATCAAAAATGATCTGAAAGAATCAAAAATGAGCTGAATGAATCAAAAATGAGCTGAAAGAATCAAAAAGAAACAAAAAAATTACAGG
>JBFHIK010000303.1:0-3762 GCA_041596555.1 Methanosarcina sp. | reverse complement strand
TGGCAGCTCTTTTACGGTATAGTCCTTATTGCCTCCTGCTTTAAGGGCCTCCTCGATTGCCTGCAGGTTCTCTTCAGGCGGAACCTGGAGGTCTTTTTCGCCGTTTATCGCAAGGACCGGGCATTTCACCTGCATCAATGTCGGTTAATTCGTAATCACTCATTTTACTCACTCCTATCTTTCATAATCTGTCAATAAAGTACCACTGAGCTATGCCTTGATTTCCTTTACCTGTGACCCATACATTTGTTAAAAGACCTGAACTAATTCCTAAAATGACACCACCAGTAAAAACAATAAGATCTCCATCTGAAACATCTATTTGAGATACACTTACACCAAATGTGCTTTTATTTTTTCTTCATGAAATAGGTTCAGGTTTCTTGCCGGCATGTACACTTTTGTATATTTTAATTCTCTTCCTTTATTGTGGGGTTCAGGTCGTTGAGTTTACACAGATATCACAGATAAAGCCAACCCAGGAGCTTTCTTTTCCCTGGCAATTTACCTTTTTCTTCAGCACGTTGGAAAACGCATTAATAATCTTCCTGGCTCCTGCAGGTTTAAGCTTGAGATTGTAATTTTCTGTCCTGATAAGTTGTCATGGCCCCTGAAAGTAAAAAGAAAATGACACTGCATGGCAATACAGTGCCGTCATTTCCTCCTGAAAATTTACTCTATTTTTTCCAACCAGTTCACTTTTCCTGTGTGTGATCCGAAATCCAGTCTCCCATCATTTCTAAAGCAGTCGGAGAGATTGTCTCTTCAATAGCTGCGTACTCAGAGGGGGAACCGGTCTGAGCGGTCTGGAATAGGTGATTGAGCCCTGGCAGCTCTTTTACGGTATAGTCCTTATTGCCTCCTGCTTTAAGGGCTTCCTCTATTGCCTGCAGGTTTTCGTCAGGCGGAACCTGGAGGTCTTTTTCGCCGTTTATCGCAAGGACCGGGCATTTCACCTGCATCAATGTCGGTCTGGGGTCGTATGTGAGGAAAAAGCGCATCCACGGCGACAAAAGTGCCTGTACCTGAGCATCAAGGGCAGTTTCAGAGTAGCCGGAATTCTGTATTTCTTCTTCGCTCATGTTTGCCATTTCGTCCTCTAGAAGATTGCGAAGTTTTTCCGCGGCAATTGTATTATTTTGTTCCTCTTTTATCACAGAGTACATGTTTTTCATAAGAACATTATTCCGGACGATAGTCTCATTGTCTGCCCCTTCTGCCCTGGCAATCAGGTTACTCTGCAAAAGGATAATTTCTTCCCCGGTAAGGCCAGGGCCTGCCATCATCACGATGAATGCAACATCAGGAGACTGCACTGCTACAATCGGGGCAATCAAACCGCCTTCACTATGCCCTATCAGCCCGATCCTGGTCGAGTCTATCTCTTCGCGGCTTTTCAGGTATTCAATTCCGGCAAGCACATCCCCTGCAAAATCCTCGCTGGTGGCCTGCGAAGAGTTTCCGGTCGACCCTCCAACACCCCGGTCATCTACCCGGAGCACGGCAATTCCTCTGCGCGTTAGATAATCAGAGAGTACAAGGAATGGGCGGTGTCCCAGGAGTTCCTCATCACGGTTCTGCTGGCCGGAACCGGATATCAAAATTACTGCCGGAAATGGTCCTTCCGAGCGGGGAAGGGTTAATGTTCCTGCCAGCTTTACTCCTGCTTCTTCATTTTCATAAGTTACTTCTTCTTCGTTGTAAGGATAGGGTTTTACAGGGTCCTGTTCTTTTCGAGTGTCAGGCTTTTCCTCAATACGGGAAAGCACAAGCGGAAAAACTGACCCCATCTGTTTCCATTCACCTTCGATCGTTTTTCCGTCCTCTTTAACTGTTCCTTCAAAAACGCCTCCAGATTTTATTCCCAGGTGCAGATTACCTTCCTTATAAGTGACAACATCTACAGGTATGCCGCTTACACCCTGGTCAAGGCTGTCCATTGTCGCATTAACAGAGCCATCAGGACTGGTAGAAATGTTGAATAAAAGCCTTAATTCCATTCCTGCCTGAACCTGAAGTGTTCCAAGCCAGATGCCCTCGATGTCTTTTATATCTTGAATATTTTCACCGGACATATTATTCTGCTGTGAATTCTCTGATTGTGTGTTCTCTGGTTGTGAGATACATCCCGGACCAGCTACAGTCACAAGCAATAAGACTGCAAAGAATGCAATTTTACGATCCATTATAGTCCCCATCTCTTTGTTTTTACACTTATTTCATATACGTTTATTAAAACGAATGAGAAAGACCTGGCTGCGGTGTGAGCTGAGTCCTCCTTTTTAAATAGTATTACAATTTGTACCTTCTCATTATTTTAATTCCTTCTCATTTTGCCTTCCTGTTTGATAAATTGAAACTCTTTGCTTTTAAAAGAGATTCCATTTTTTGATCCTAACTGTGAGCTCAATATATTTCAAAAAAATATCCTAAAACCTCCGGAAATTTATCCGGCAAATTCTTTAATTATCCGGCAAATTCTTTAATTATCCGGCAAATTCTTTAATCTTGAAATCTTCTTACCTGTCTTATGTTTCAGGTGAAAAAAGGTGCCCATCTGGCAGTGCTGCTTGGCTGTATTCTCTACGGGATGACCGGCTTATTCCTTGCTAATATTCACAACCTGCCCATAACTTCAATAATCTTTTATCGCCTGCTCTTCGGGCTTGCCTTTATTTTCACCTACCTTCTGGCAACGGACAGGCTTGGAGAACTTAAACCCGGAAAAAAGAAAGGAAGGCTCCTCTTGCAGGGCATTTTTATCGTGGTAAACATGTTCTTTTATTTCCTGTGTGTAAAAGAAACCTGTTTCTCCATAGCTATCCTGCTCGAATACACTGCCCCGATCTACGTAATGCTTGCTTCACCTTTTTTTCTGAAAGAAAAGGTCGGAAAAGAGAGCATTGCAGCCTTATTCCTTGCAATTGCAGGCATTTATCTGGTGATCCGCCCGGAGAATGGGTTTGGAGTCCTCGAACTCTCAGGCAACCGCTTCATAGGGATCGCATCCGGGCTCTTTGCAGGAATGCTCCTTGCAGTTATCATTATGAACGTGCGGGTCCTGAAAAAAGATCATTCCGAATTTGCCATTGCCTTCTGGGGTACTGCAATCAGCTGCTTTCTGATGACACCTTTTGCTGCAGAGACTTCTATTTCCGTGCTTGTACCAAATATGCTCCCGCTGATGGCGTTTGGGACTGTTTCAGTGGGAATTGGCGGGATTCTCACCACCATAGGTTTTGCAAACCTCAAGTCCCAGACCGGGAGCCTGCTCGCCCTTATCGAGCCGGTTGCAGGGGTTTTCTTTGACCTGGCACTTCTCGGGGTTGCCCTTTCAACAGGCACCCTTGCAGGCTGTTTCCTGGTCCTTACTGCAGCTGTAATCGTCAGTTACGGTGGATCTCCAAAACCTTCTGTAGCATGCACGGATTATCTGGAAACCGCAGAAAGTTACTGAATGCTGAAGAAAAGAAAAAAGAGAAAAAGCCAAAGATAAACCAACTGAGGACACCTATAAGAAACTCATGAGTAGAAATTACCGGGGAAGCAGATAAGAGAACAACAAAAACGAACAAATAAAAGCAACCGAAAAATCAGAATGAGCGTAACGAAAGAAGAATTAAATTTTATCTGAAAAATATTCTTTACCGAGTCTCTTTTTTATTTTTATTTGAGTTCTTTTCTGCTTTTTCTGCTTTTTCTGCTTTTTCTGCTTTTTCTGCTTTTTCTGCTTTTTCTGCTTTTTCTGCTTTTTTTGAAGGG
>JBFHIK010000302.1:0-3770 GCA_041596555.1 Methanosarcina sp. | reverse complement strand
TACCCACTGATCTTTTGAGGTACACTCCCTGTGAATTTTCCTCCCCACGGTTTTCAGGATTTCTTTTCTTTCTTTGAGGTTGTTTCTCATGAATTCCCGGATGTTTTTCACTGTACGGGACTTAATAGGGGGAGTCCGGACAACTTTGGGAATCCAGCCGATCTGCTTTGTAATCTCTCTCAGGGTTGCGCCATGTTTTCCTATTACAAGCCCTGGTTTTTCGGCTTCGATGATCACTTCTCCGGAATCGGGGTCAAAATAGTAGCTCGAGATTACGGATTCTTTTGGAACAACTTCTTCAATTATAGAAATAGAGTCTTCAGGAGTTGCAAGCACTCTGGGGTCAGGACGCATAGCAATCCGTGTCCTGAGTTCTTTTGCCAGGTTGCGGATGATATTCCCGTCGTCTGCGAATTTACGGGGCTCTTCAGTGTACAGGACAAGCTGAGGCCCTTCAAATTCGACGTCGGTAATGGTAACTCCTGCGGGTAGATTTTTCTCAATTTTATTTTTGAGGTCTAATAGCACGTCTTCAATAGGCATTAAGAATCTTCCTTTTAGTCAAAAAATCAAAAAATATCTAGATGTTGAAAAAATAATATTTGAAAAAGGTGTTAGTTTATATATTAAAATAAAAAACCAACAGTTAAATTATTTAGTTTAATGAAGCCCTTCTGGATTTTACTTCTTCAGGATCCAGTCTTTTGAATGTCTCCTTTGTAATTACTACTACATCGATATTTTCTCCGGAAGCTGAGTCTCTTTTTGTTGCATTGTGAATTGCCCTGATCGCAAGATCGAGACCTTCTTTTACAGTCATATCCTCCCTGTACTGGTCTTCCAGTACTCCGTAAGCCATGGGAGAACCTGAACCTGTTGCCGAGATCCTTGTTTCTTCAATACTTCCTCCCATTGCGTCCAGTGAGTAGATCCCAGGTCCGTTTTTGTCAACTCCTCCGATAAGGAGCTGGACCATCATGGGGTAGTAGCGGTTAGCGTTCAAGAAGTTCGACATCAAAGTGGTAATTCCTTTGATTGTCATGGATTCGTTCCTGCGCATTTTGTAGAGTTGTGACTCTACACTTACCAATCGCACAAGCTGCTGGGCGTCCCCTACCGAACCGGCAGTGGTCATTCCTACCAGGTCATCGATCTGATAGACTTTCTTTGCAGTTTTGCTTGCGATGAAATGCCCCATTGTAGCTCGCTGTTCGCTTGCGAGTACAATTCCGTCAGTACAAACTACTCCTACGGTAGTTGTGCCCTTTAGATATTTGTCATTATCCATAAACATACCCTCATAATAAGTTAAAAATGAGAAATGTCGCTAAAAAAAAATGTTTTATTTGAGGTGAGCATTTTTAGCTTAAATCGCAGGATTTAGCAATCCATTATCTCATTATTAATATCGCTATATATAAGTTTTCCTCCTTTTTTCTAAATGCGTTCGCATTTAAAACCGGAGAATTACTTTACAAAATAAATTTTCTGCTTTTCTATATACTGGATGTTCGAATTATTCTCTTCCCGGGACATTCAGACTTTAGTGGGAAAGTCCTTCTGAAAGTCCTTCTACTTCTTCAGCCAGGTTCTTTACTCTCTTAACTATATGTTCAGATATATCCTTTTTACTCATGAGCTTCAATCTTTCGTTTATTGTTATTCTCTTCGTTCCTTTTACAAGGTTGTCGGCATGAGCAACGATTTTTTCCTCCAGACTCCGGGGAAAATAATCATCATCGGGAAGATCCAGCTCCTTTGCTTCTTCTTTTGAAAGTCCGGCTCCGATATGCCGCTTTATTATTTCGGCAACTTCAGGTTCGACTCCTTTGTTTTTAGCCAGCTCGAATCCTTCAACCGCATGAGCAATCCCATGAGTCCGGCACCTTCCAAGGTCGTGTAAAAGAGCTCCTACTTCTACAAGCTCCGAATTTACGTTATTTCCGGCTGCTTTCGCCTTTTCTGCGATCTCGACTGCCAGGGAGGCGACCTCCTTGCAGTGTTCGATTACATTGGGGGCGCAGCCTGATTCTTCAAGCAGCCTTATTGCCTGGGCCGGGGTAGTCAAAACCGATCCCTTAATCCCTTATATCGTATTCAAGGCATCCACGCGTTTTTTCAGGACTCCCACAAAAAGGGAGTTGTCGTAATAGGCCAGGTCTTCCCCGCACATGGGGCAGAGAAATTCTGTTTCAGTTGCCTCGTCAAAAAGAAGGCGAACACAGCCCTGCGGGCACGTATAGAAAACATTGTTTTCTTCAAACTCCAGGCGAGTCTTCAGGTTCCTGAGCAGTTTTTTCTTTTCCCTCATAAGCTGATGCTCTATGCCGGAAAAGTCCAGGTGCCAGAGATATGTCAACCATCCACTGTTTGAATCCCTCTCTCTTACAACGATTGCAAATTTATTCTCATAAAGTATGAAGAGAGTTCTTCTCACCGTATTCAGCAGAACTCCGGTCTTTGCCGCAATTTCTTCATCCGTGACCTCGCCTTCGGGCATCTCTCCTATCATTTTAAGCCCGTCTTCCCCTACAAGGCTCATGAGATATCCTCTAATTACCTTGTCATTTAAATCGACCAAAGTGTTCACCTCGCAAATCCCTTATATAAATTGAACATATCAGTATTAAAGTTTACATTATGCTTTTTCTCATATAGATCTTTCATTTATAGAAAAAGCTGCACTCTTGAAACCGAACCTCATGCTTTTCCGGGAGGGTTCAGAGGCTTTCTTTCTTCTTTCTTTCGGTTTGCAATAAAATTCTTTATCCTTTTTGCCCCTCTTTCAAGAGATAGGATCGCCTCGTCTCTTGTTGAGGCGCATGCAAACAGGGAGGTAAGGGGCCAGTCTGGCTCAGTAACAGTTCCCATGGAAGGAATATCAGCGCTTTTTTCCCTGAGAATAACGTTCATGAGCTTTCTGTCTATAAAAAGTTCTCTGTCGGAGTACAGAACCCCTCGCGCAGCAAAATATTTTGCTTCAGGTTTTTCCGGAAGTTCTCCTCTGAAGCATCCAATATGGGCTTCAAAAAGGTTAATTCCCTTTGACATCTCTATGGTGTCCAGGCTGCCCTGGAACCTTGGGTTTACTTCCAGCACTACAGGCCCCTTTTCCGTGACCAGGAAATCTACACCATTTGAGCCCAGGAGCCCGAGTTCGAGCACCAGTTCTTCAGCAAGGGCTTCCATTTCCTCTGCGTGCGCTGTCCTGAAAGGAGTTACGTTTCCGCAGTAGGCAAACGGCAATCTTGAAAGCCAGGGCGTCCCTATCAATTGCTCATTTATAGCAATTGCCAGGGCTTGATTGTTTGTGGAAAGTAAAGAAACGCTTGAAGGAATTCCTTCCAGAAACTCCTGGATTACAACCTCCTTTTCTGTAAATTCCGGGTCCAGCCTGGATAATTCTTCTAACGCGGATCGCAGTTCCTGCCTGTTCTTTGCAACCCTGTTAAAGATCCCCCCTCCTCCTGAGGCAGGTTTTAATATAACAGGGTATTCGATAGCGTCCAGCTCCTCTGGAGAGTAACAGTGGGGATGTGGCATCCCAAGGGCTTCAAGTTTTTTTGCAAGGTGCAATTTGTTTGAAGCTTCCTTAACTGCGTCGGGACAGCTGGCAAGTACCGGGCAGGGAAAACTGCATGAGTCCAGCATCTCCATTCCCGAGCCTGGCACGATGGCATCAAAGTCAAGTCCGAAGGCGTTCATTTGAGCTATTATCCAGCGAGGATCAAGCTGATGGAGTTCACTTGAAGTTCTGCACTCAAGGAGCG
>JBFHIK010000301.1:0-3779 GCA_041596555.1 Methanosarcina sp. | reverse complement strand
CGTATTTCCACGGCTTAATCCCGATCCCTTCAGGATGATTCTTGCCCTGTTATCCAACTCCCCGATGTTCAAACGTTACCTCGCTTGGTTTTCGCTTTGAAATTCGGCAACATTCTTAAGAACTGTGAGGTTGTGGTGACAGCAAAATCTAAACATTATATAGGTTTAAAAGTATAATTAAGTTTTCAGAATCAATAAACGGTTTAGGTTGACGCTTATATCCCACGAAGCTAAAGACTTCGGGGTTTTACGCTTCTTCTTATAAATTAGGATTCCTTAATCTGAATAATTCCTGTTTAAACCTTCAGATTGAAGATATTAGACTTCAGATTTCAGCCTAAAATCTTCAATCTTATTTTCTCAGTTTTTTTCTTCCTTACCGTTTTCAGTCAGGATCTCTCTTGCTTTTTTCATATCTTCTTTTGTCTGGATTTTTATAATATTTCTGCGCTCTTCGCTCATCTGCGACATGTCCTGGGCAAGGAGTCCGTAAGCATCGGCTCTGCACTGTCTGCAGTGGCGCATCTGCATAACGTAAGGCTCGCAGGCTGCCTGAACGTCTTTCCGCTCTTCGGCTGTGGGGGGTTCAAGGTCTGCAAAGGCTCCCTGGTTTATCAGGGGCATGACGTTCATAATGTAAACCCCGAGTTCATTGAGTTTTTTTGCGATCTCGACTACGTGTTTGTCATTGATGCCCGGGGTGAGCACGGTGTTGACCTTTACAACAATTCCTGCATCAACAGCTGCTTTTATTCCCTGGAGCTGGTTTTTAATCTGAATCTCTGCAGCTTCAACTCCCCTGTAGACTTTTCCGTGGTAGACTATATGGCTCACGATCTTTGCCTGAATTTCGGGGTCAATTGCATTTACCGTAACCGTTAGTGTGGAAACTCCTACACGAAGCATGTCCTGCAGTTTTTCGGGGAGCATGAGTCCATTTGTGCTCATGCAGAGGGTTACTTCGGGGAACTCTTTTCTTATAAGTTCAAAGGTCTCAAAGGTCTCATCATTAGCCAGAGGATCTCCTGGTCCTGCAATTGCAACGACCTTGATGAACGGATATTCTGCCAGGATCTGTTTTGTCTTTTCAAGGGCTTCCTCCGGAGTCAGGACTTTACTTGTGACCCCTGGTCGGCTCTCGTTTACGCAGTCGAATTCCCGGACGCAGAAGTTGCACTGGATATTGCACTTAGGGGCCACAGCCAGGTGAATTCTCCCGTATTTATGCTGGGCGTTCTTGTCGTAACAGGGGTGCTCTGAAATCTTTCTCCGGAGCTCTTCCCCAATTATGGGACCGTTGTTGGGCTCGTCTATAGATTGGTTTTTTTCTGGCAAATTAGTCTCCTCCGTTCGGAATTTTAATGTGAAGTAAGATCTCAGTGAATGGAAATTTTTGGATATCTAAAGCATTTATGATACAAACCCTTGATATACATTTTGGAATCATTTAGGGGTATCTTTGAATCATTTAGGGACATTTTTTAACCTTTTTTGTAATATCTTTAAAACTATTTTTGAACTATTGTGGAATCCGAGATTAGTTATTATGCCTGATCTATTCGAATATGCTTATTTAATCCAAAAAATTGTCTATCTCGCACCACTTACCTTCTCCTTCCCAGACTCTTACCAGAAGGGGAAAGCCGAACCTTTCCAGAAGTTTGGAGTGAATATGCTGGCAGAGATGTTCAGCACTGGGGAACTCTATGATGTCATTTAACAGGGTATGGTCATATCCCTGGAGGGTTTCCTTTATGCCTTTTTTCAGGTCATAAAAATCAATTACCATCCCGTTTTCCCTGACTTCTCCTTCTATCACTACCTCTATTTTGTATGTATGGCCATGTACTCTTCCGCACTTCCCGTGTCCTGGAAGGTAATGGGCGCTGTCGATATAATCAATAATTCCCAATCTCATATTTGTCATTTTATTAACCCCTTTTTGATTTAATTACTCCTGTCATTTAACCGTTTGCTGTCTATTGATTCTTCTTTTTCGTTTTGAATGTTATTCTAAATTTAATCTGATCTTCTTTTATGGTTATAAGCACCCCCACATCCTGTGGGTCTGGGGAATGATGCGCGTATCGGTCAGTTCAAGCAGGGTTTTCTGCAGTTCTATAATGGTCTGCACAGACGCCTGTGTAAACCGTGGGGTCCTTACTGCACTGCCAACTGATGTTTCGGGCTGGAGTATTATACAGGATACATAGGGAGCTATTGCTTCTGCAGCCAGAACCACAGTTTCGGGTTTTGTGTCCCTGCCGATAACAATCTTGCAAAAACAGTCTCTTGAACTGTTTTTTCTCAGAAGCCTGAAGCACTCGATCGTATTTTCCATATGCATTTCACGGTTTTCAGAGGAAAGTTTCCTGATGGCTTCCGGGAGTTTAAAGTCCCCTGCAACATATGAGATGTTTTCACGCAGCTTCCTCGCTTGCTCGGGCAGAGTCATATTGGATTCCAGGTACAGAGGCACGGAAAGGTTCAGTTTTTCTATAAAATCTGCATGCAGGAGAGGCTCTCCTCCTGTAAGGGATGCCGAATGGAGTTTATTGAAAGGCTGCAGCATGGACTCCAGCTTTTCTACACTTACAGGGTTTGGAACCTTTTCGAAAATGCCGCTTCCCTCGACTTTTTCATAATCGCAGGCCTCCTGACTTTCAAAGTTCGTATCACAATAGTTGCAATTAAGGTTACAGCCTGAAAACCGGACAAAAGCCTGCCTTGTGCCAACGTACGGACCTTCCCCCTGTACAGAGCAGAAAATCTCCTTTATATGAGCAAACTCCCTGTCTGAAGAGGGCATTTATACCACCCCGAGAGGTCGGGATTTTCGGAGATCCTTTTCTATATCCTCAAATTCCTTTACGTAAGCTTCCCCGATTTCCTGCATGAACCGCACAATACCTTCATCGTCTCCTATTCCGGCTTCTCTCAGGTTTCCATACACTTCGTGGGAAACGTTGATCCCGAAGTGGATCTTCTGGGAAACAGCAGAAGTGCTGGCAATTGATACGGTCAACTTTTTTCCTTTTAGGAAAAGGTCATCTCCTCCCCTTGTGGTGTGGATTCCCAACCCTGCAAGGTGTTCCCTTACGAGGGCGGTAAAAAAGCGCTGCCGTGCATAGACCAATTTAAGGTCAGTAGAATCGAAATGTTCTATAATGAAACTCACCATGTCTTCGGACCAGATAGACTCGTTTTCCCTCCGGTCTTCGAGGTCAATCATGTGCTCGATTTTTACGTCACATGCGCCTCTGAAAACAATAATCGAATCTTCCTGCACTCCAAAGCTGTTGTATGCCCAGAGGGAAGAAATCTGACTCCCGTCGTAGTCAAATTTTTCGGGTAGGATAATGCACTTCATGAAACTCTCTCTGTAAATCTTTCTGTAACGTATTCTATTGTATTCTGTTCAGTATCGTATCTGTTCAGTATTATATCTGTTCAGCCTCGTATCTGTTCAGCCTCGTATCTGTTCAGCCTCGTATCTGTTCAGCATCCTGCTCCGGATGATTTTTCATATTTAGAATCCAGGCCTTTCCATGAGTGGGTCCTTTGCACCTGCATTTTTGAATGCTCTGGCCCTTCGGATACAGCTTTCGCACTCCCCACAGGGAGTTTCTCCCCCGTGATAGCAACTCCAGCTATATTCCAGGGGAGCCTTTACTTCAAGAGCTCTTCTTAAGATCTCTGTTTTTCCGAGTTCGATCAGAGGAGCCAGTACCCGGACCCCGTTCTGAGTAGAATAAGAAAAGGCGTGGTCCATTGCCTGT
>JBFHIK010000300.1:0-3788 GCA_041596555.1 Methanosarcina sp. | reverse complement strand
TTTCTGCACAGTTCCTTATGCCCACTCCGGCATCAGCCTTTCCTGAAAGCACAGCCTCGCAGACTGCAACTTCGGATTTCGCTCCGGAAACGTATCCTGGTATTGAGGCCGTAAACTCTTTTTTGCTTATTCCTCTTTTCCCTGCCAGTTCCTCTATTTTCATTTCAAGAAGAGCCCTTGTGCCCGAACCCCTGTTCCGGTTAATCAGGCGGTTTCCTGGCAGGTCTTTAAGTCCTGAAACCGGGCTGTCCTGCCTGACAAGGAGCCCCACTTCCCGCCTGTATCCTTTAACTAACACAGCTCCTGAAAGACCCATGGACTCTACTGTGGGGGCATTGTACCTGATTTCATTTGGCGGGGTCCCGTTCTGTCCTTCCGAATGCCTTGAGGGCATGTTCACGCCTGCAATATCTGCCGTACCTGCGGCAATTGCACTGAAACCCCCGCTTGAGCCGGTGTAAAGTGTTCTGAACCTGAGTTCACTAAGGTCTTCCAGAACATCAAGTCCAGGGCAGAATCCGCCTGCTATGAGTATATCAGGCTTTTCAACTTCTCCAAAAAGGGTAACTTCTACTGGAGTCCCTGCTTCTATAAACTCTGTCTCCGGCGGGATTTCTATAAAGCCATCTGCTCCGGAAAGCGATGTTATGGCACCTGAGCCCCTGTCTGCAGGATAAACCCGTCCCCTTACCATGCCTACGGGAAGGAGCTGCTGCCTCCCTTCGGAACGGAGGTCCGTACCCATTATTCCTTCTTCCGTTTTTCGGATTCCAGCTTCTGCTCCAAGGGAGTTTCTAAGAAGAGGAGCCACAAATTCATTGAAGATCATTAAAGCAGATGTGGGATTCCCGGGAAGCCCGATAATAGGGACATCTTTTATGACGCCGATGATTACAGGTTTTCCCGGTTTTATATTGATCCCGTGGGCAAGGGTCTCTCCTGCTTCGTCTATTAACCGGTACATCACATCCCCTGCCCCGGATGAAGTGCTGCCCGAAGTCAGGATAAGGGCACACTCTGAAACCGCAGTTTCAAGTGCTTTTCCCATCACACTCTCATTGTCCTTTACAATCCCGTAAAGCAGGGGGAAAGCTCCACATTCCTGGACTCCTGCGTACAGCGTGTATGAGTTTGCATCATATATTTTCCCTGAAGCCAGGTTTTCTCCCGGATTGGCGAGTTCGTCCCCAGTCGAAATTATCCCTACAGGCAGCCTGAGTACGGAAACTTCTTTTTTTCCTATGGAAGCCAGGACCCCGATTTCTCTTGTACCCAGTTTTCTTCCCCTGCGCAGCACCCTTTCCCCTTTCAGGATATCAGAGCCTGCTTTCATGATATTTTCTCCCCCGGTTACAGGCCTGAAGATGAGTGCCGTCCCGTTTTCTTCAGAGGTATATTCAACCATAACCACAGCATCAGCACCTTCAGGAATCTGGGCTCCTGTTGAAATTTCCACGGCTTCCCCTGTCGAGACCGTGAATTTTGCATCCGAACCTGCGGGGATATTTCCAAGTAACCTCAGCTTTACCGGTTCTGTTTCGCTGCAGGCATACGTATCTTCCGCCCGGACCGCATAACCGTCCATTGTTGCTCTCGGAAAAGGAGGGACATTTATTTCGGTAATAATATCCTCTGCAAGGATTTTTCCGTGAGCATTTTCAAGGGCTGAGCTTTCTTTTTCAGGGCGGACCTGAAGGCTGTTTATTATTCTCCGGGCCTCCCCCACAGAGACAAGTTCCCGAAATTCTTTGCGTTTCATAAAAGTCAAACCTGAGATCTTATCGTTTTTCAGATGGATTTTTTCCTTAATAGCATTTCCCGGTGCATATTAATCTGTTCGTGCACCCGTAATCGCTCTTAACGCCGGAATATACTGGCGCATTCAGGAGAAAAGTACACAGGACTGGCTGAAAAGCTTAACTCATAACCTCAAACAAAATAGGTTCCATCTAAGAAAATAGGTTCCATCTAAGAAAATAGGTTCCATCTAAGAAAATAGGTTCCATCTAAGAAAATAGGTTCCATCTAAGAAAATAGGTTCCAGCTAAAAAGGTTGACTGAGAAAGATTTCATAGAAAAAAGATTTTGGCGGGAAGAATCCCGCAGTTTTGTTTTTGTCTTAAGTGCCCTGCTCTTTTATTGAGCAGATTTTTTTATTTATAAATTGGTGTGCCCGTGCTCTGGGTTATTTTCTCAAAGGCGTCAACCATTTTCATCGTAAAGGGTCCGGGTTTGCCTGTGCCTATGAGTCTTCCGTCAATTTTGGTAACGGGGGCGGATTCGGCTGCAGTTCCGGTGACGAAGATTTCATCTGCTGTGTAGAGGTCAAACAGGCCGAGATTCGATTCGATAACTTTGTATCCCATTTCGTCCAGAAGTTCGATTGCTGTGGCTCTTGTGATGCCTTTTAAGTTGCTTATCGTGTAGGGGGTAAAGACCTGTTTGTTTTTGACGATAAAGATATTGTCCCCCGAGCCTTCGCAAACAAAACCGTTCTGGTCAAGGAAGATGGCTTCATCCCCTCCTTTTTCGTTGGCTTCGATCTTTGCGAGGATGTTGTTGAGATAGTTCAGGGACTTGATGTTCGGAGACAGGGCATCCGGGGCATTTCTACGGACACAGACACTAACTCCAGTGAGCCCTACTTCGTAAAGGTCGCCGTACATGGCTCCCCAGCCCTGGGCGATAACAACGACAGTTGGCTTTTCACATTTACGGGGATCAAGCCCGAGGTCGCCGATTCCTCTTGAGACGATGGGGCGGATGTAAGCATCTTTGAGGTTATTTTTCCTGAGGGTCTCAAGGATTATCTCGGTCATTTCTTCTTTTGTGATTGGGATGTCCATTGCGATTGCTTTTGCTGAGTCATAAAGCCTGTCGACGTGCTCCTTTAACTTGAAGACACGTCCGTTGTATGCCCTTATACCTTCGAACACACCATCGCCGTAGAGGAATCCGTGGTCATAGACCGAAACTTTGGCTTCGGCTTTTGGGACAAATTTCCCGTCTAAATAAATCAGTAAATCACTCATTTGCAAATCATCCTTTTCAGTTTTTATTTCCTGTAGGTACTTATCTGGTGCTTTCGACCCAGTACAGTCTTTAATCTACAGGTCAATAGCCCATTTAACTTTTTTACTCTTTTGCAGTATGTAAGCTCTATGAAAAGCTCTTAAACGAAATCAGAATTCCGGGAGAGTTGCCATACTGAAATTTTTCAGAAACACTCCAAGTAAAGTGGGTAGATACTAAATATATATTACAATTCCGCTTCCACATAAATATTTTAAGATTTTATACCGCACCAATTATTATGTTCATGCAAAAGGTTTTTATCTTAAAAGGCTCATTTCGTACTCCGCAGTAGGAAAAGCAAATTGGGCTCGTGGCTTAGCCTGGATATAGCGCTGGGCTTCTAACCCAGACGTCGGGGGTTCAAATCCCTTCGAGCCCGCTTAATTTCTTTTTCCAATTGTTTCTTTTTCCGATTGTTTCTTTTTCCAATTGTTTCTTTTTCCAATTGTTTCTTTTTCCAATTGTTTCTTTTTCCGATTGTTTGTTTTTCCGATTGTTTGTTTTTCCAATTGTTTGTTTTTCCAATTGTTTGTTTTTCCGATTGTTTGTTTTTCCGATTGTTTTCTCCTGATCACTTTTCCTGACTTTTTTCCCCGGGAATTTTTGGGGGATCAATCTCGAATGGCATATAAGCAAGGGAGATTTTTAAATGATCATTTCGGAGCTATAGGGATCTTTAAAGCCCGAAAATCCGTTTTTCATCGGTAAAATAG
>JBFHIK010000299.1:0-3800 GCA_041596555.1 Methanosarcina sp. | reverse complement strand
GGAAGAGAAGGCCGGAAAAATTTATCTGGCTATCTTTCGTCTGTCTTTCGTCTGTCTTTCGTCTGCCTTTCGTCTGCCTTCGGATAACTGGTCAAGCAATTACATACCACTCAACAAGTAAAAATAAATCCTCTCCCTCTGTGTTGGTATAGTACCAGGGATCGGTTTTTATCTGGCTTATTCGGTAGACAGTATAAACGATTTAATGATTCTCAGTATAATAGTTCTCCGAAAACAGCCCTCAAAAATAAATCTCAAAACGGGTTTCAAAATATTTATTTACTGTTGTTGGAGATAGTTATTTACGGTTCTTAAAGATGGTTAATGACAGTTCTCAGAAAGATTAAGAGAAACTGTATGTTCTCCTATCATAAATAAATTAATAAAGTCTCAAAATGAATAAATTCCGATGGACTGTTCAGGGTTCAGGAAACCGGAGAGGTATCAGGGTTAAGCGTATGATGCAAAAGAACGGATACATGCGATATTTTACAAAAAAAAGCTGCTACCCAAACCAGGCAGAAGCCATGGAGAAGATTCATTCGGCTCTCCTGCAGGAAAAAATCGTGCTTTTTGAAGGGGCTTGCGGGACAGGCAAGACTCTGAGTTCCCTTGCTCCTGCTCTTCATGTGGGGAAGAAACTCAACAAGGTCGTAATCATAGTCACAAATGTCCACCAGCAGATGGTCCAGTTCATCCATGAGACCCGGGACATCAACAGGGACAACAGTATAAAAACAATTGTTTTCAAGGGCAAGACCTCCATGTGTCCCGAGAACCTCGACTATGAGGAGTGTAAGCTAAAAGGGGAAAACACCTATGACCTCCTTGAGTTTGAGAGGGAAGTCTCTTCAAAGGAAAAAGAACTCAAAGATGCCTCGGAAAAACACAAGCGGACAAAAGACCCTGCCCTCTACGCCCTCAGGAATGAGCTTGAAAAAGAAATCGAGGAAGCCCGAAAAAAGGCCCAGTCCTTGAGAAACCACTCCTGTCCAAAGCTTTATGAAGTCCTCAAATTTGAAGGAAATGAGTTTTCTTCCTGGCTTTTTTCGGATGTAAGAAGCCCCGAAGATGTTATGGAATATGCGGAAGACCGGGGCATGTGTGGGTATGAGCTGCTTAAAAAGGAACTCAAAAACACAGAACTTCTTATCTGCAATTTCCATCATGTGCTCAGTGCTGACATCTTCATGACTCTCCTTAAATGGCTTGAGAAAGACCCTGAAGACATCATTCTCATCTTTGACGAAGCTCACAACATTGAGGCTTCAGCCCGGTCCCATTCCTCCATAATGCTTTCCGAAATAACCATTGAAAAAGCCCTTTCTGAGGTCGGGGAGATTCCTGAACCTGACAATTCTCCTGCATTCGGGGGAGGCTTCGGATCAGGCTCCGGGATCCCTCTTGACGAGGACTATGCCTCCCGGATCTATGCAAAAAGACTTTTTTCCTGTTTACTGACCTCGATAAAGGATACTTATGACTCAAAGTTGAAGTTCGGGGAGAGGAACAGGCTTGGAAAACACTGGCAGGACATTCAGATCAGCGACCCTTATGAGCGCCTTGATGTCCTGAAAGTTCGTTTTTTGCGGGATGCAAAGAAGGATGGGTTTGCAGACGAAGAAAAAGTGCTGACCCGGCTGCGGGAAATCGGGGAATTCGGAAGCAGGCTGGAAGAGATTTATGCTGAAAACTACAAAAAAGGGCTTCTTGCCGTTCCCAAGCGTTCTCAGATCCGTTATGTTGCGGATTTTCTTTCTTCTTATCTTGTGCTTTCGGATCGGCAGAACTATTATCCGATCCTGAATATGCGCAGAGATTTTAAAAGTGACAGGGTAGTAGGCAGGCTTGAACTTTTCACCCGTATTCCCAAGAATGTGACCCAGCCATTGCTTGATTCCGTTTATTCGGCAGTGTTGATGTCGGCTACCCTCCGGCCTTTCGAGATGGTCAAATCCACACTGGGCATTACCCGGGAAGTGGAAGAAATCACCTATGGAACCACTTTCCCACAGGAACGAAGGCTTACTCTTGCGGTTTCAGTCCCTCCCCTCTTTGCAAAAAACAGGGACAGCCCTGAAACCCTGGAAAGTTTGAAAGAAGCGCTTCTAGCTGCCACTGCTGCATCGCCCGGGAATGTGGTCGTTTATTTCCAGAGCTATGCAGAAGCCCTCCGCTATAAAAAACTCCTTGAGCCCGAACTTTCGATCCCCATTTTCCTTGACGAGATAGGGGTCTCTGCCCAGGAGGTCAGGCAGGAGTTTTTCAAAATAGGGGAGCAGGGAGGAAAAGCTTTGCTCATAACCTATCTCTGGGGGACATTGAGTGAAGGCGTTGATTTCAGAGACTCCCGCGGCAGGACCGTGATCATCGTAGGGGTGGGATACCCGGCTCTGAATGACAGGATAAAAGCGGTAGAGTCGGCATATGATACGGTTTTCAACTGTGGGGATGGCTGGGAGTTTGCAGTCCAGGTGCCAACGACCCGGAAGGTAAGACAGGCAATGGGAAGAGTCGTCCGTTCTCCGGAAGATTTTGGGGTCCGAATCCTTCTTGATGCCCGCTACCAGGGCTCCCAGATGCGCAAGCTGGGTAAATTTTCGGTATTTGGATACTTCCCGCCTGAAGAGAGTAGAGAGTTTCTTGATGTAGCTCCAAGGGATGTGGGAAGCCTGGTAAAAGAGTTTTTTGCAAATATAGTGCCCTGTTCCCCTGAAAATAAGGAGACTAAAAAAAAGGAGCCGGAATCTCCGGCTTCAAGTCGGCTGGAGTTCGGGAGCCTTGCAGAAAAGCTCTGAAAAGGAGATAGCTCCCTTCCTCCTGCTCAGTTCTTCAAATCTGGTTTTTTTCAGGCCTTTGCCACTACTATATAATTGTACTTTGTTGTCGTAGTGCTGCCTGCTGCATTGGTTACTGTCAGCTTTATCGTGTAACTGCCTGCTGCTGAATATGTATGCTTTGGATTCTGGATTGTTGAAGTAGTTCCGTCTCCGAAACTCCAGCTCCATGCAGTGGGCGAGCCTGTAGAACTGTCCTTAAAGGTTACAGTCAGCGGTGCAGTTCCTGACCTCGGAGAGCCCCAGCAGTTTATGACTGGTTTTTGTACAGTTGTCCCCGCAGTTGTTGCAGTTATATAACTCGTTTTTGTTGCCGTGTTACTGCCTGCAGCATTGGTTGCTGTAAGTGTTACCGTGTAAGTTCCTGCTGTCGAATATGTATGTGTTGGACTCTTTTGAGTTGAACTGCTTCCATCTCCGAAACTCCAGCTCCATGCTGTGGGTGAACCTGTACTGCTGTCTGTAAAAGTCACATCCAGAGGTGAATCTCCAGAAGTAGGAGATGCCGAAAATGCAGCAACCGGCGTTTGTGCAGCTGTTCCTGTCACTGTTAGGTAATAGTACTTTGTTAGCGTATTACTGCCTGCAGCATTGGTTGCTGTCAGTTTAATCGTGTAGCGTCCTGCTGTTGAATATGTATGCTTTGGGTTCTGTTCTGTTGAAGATGCTCCGTCTCCGAAATCCCAGTTCCATGCTGTGGGCGATCCTGTAGTAATGTCTTTAAAGGCCACACTCAGAGGCGCATCTCCTGATCTCGGGGTGCCCCAGAAGTTTACGACTGGCTTTTGCGCAGTTGTTTCTGCAGTTATTGCAGTTATATAACTGGACTTTGTTGCCGTATTGCTGCCTGCGGCATTGGTTGCTGTAAGCGTTACGGTGTAGGTTCCTGCTGTGGAATATGTGTGTACAGGGTTCTGGACTGCTGAATTAGTCCCATCTCCGAAATTCCAGCTCCATGCTGTG
>JBFHIK010000298.1:0-3812 GCA_041596555.1 Methanosarcina sp. | reverse complement strand
TATTTGAGAGGCTCAAAAACGACTCTCCCGACGACCTTCAGTCCCTTTTTGATTCAGAAAATACAACTGTAGCGGTTTGTGAAGAAAGCCTTGGTATTCCTACCATTGCTGTCACTGATCGTTTTATGTACCTCTGCCTTTTCAACAGGCAGGGAAGATATGACCATAGAAAGGTGATGAGTTTCGATGCAAGTGCACTTCACTGGGGCAGGGAGCTTTTCATGCATTACAGAAAATTCGCCCGGGAAATAACAGACGTTTAATGCTCTCGGTTTTTAAAAACGATAGTAGATGGTCCATGCTGAGCTTATCCCCAAAAGCCCTAATTCACGGAAGCCTGGTACTATGAGGTTCAAAGATGTCCCCTTAAAGCCAAAGCTGGTTATTTTTATTGTTGTCGGAGTTTTTCTAGTTCTTGCCGTATCCACGGCAGTCATTATCGGGACTGTAACCTCTCAGGAAGAAAAGCTTGCTTATGAGAAATCCATTGAGATGGCAGAAAACTATGCAAACCAGCTCGATGCCCACATGAAGACCAACCAGGCTGTTGCACGAACCCTTGCGCTTACAATGGCTGAGTACGAAGCTTCTGACAGGGAAGAGGCAGTGGACATCCTTGAAAATATCCTTGAAGGGAACCCCAGTTTAATCGGCGTCTATCTGGGTTATGAGCCGAACGCCTTTGACGGCAGGGATATAGACTATATTAATGCTTCAGGGCACGATGTAACAGGCAGGTTTGTCCCTTACTGCAACAAGATTGATGGGCCTACGGCGGTTGAGCCCCTTGTTAATTATGATTCTTCTGACTACTACCAGCTGCCAAAAGCTACTGGCAAGGATATCCTGACCGAACCCTACTTTTACGAAGGAATATTCATGGTGAGTTATGACTCTCCTATTTTTAAAGATGGAGAGTTTACAGGGATTGCTGGAGTGGATGTCCCGCTTAAGTATGTGGATGAGGTTGCAAGTAATATCCGGACTTTTGATACGGGATATGCTTTCATGGTAAGCAACACCGGTGTTTTCCTCTCTCATCCCACGCAGAAAGACTGGATCGGAAAAAAGAGCCTCTCTGATTTTGATGCGAAAGAGATAAAAATTGCCTCAGCTGATATCCGGCAGGGGAGAGGAGGGCATATTGAAGTTAAAGACCCGACCACAGGCAAGACAGTTATTATGTTTTACGAACCTGTTGAGACAGGAGACTTTGCTTTCGTACTGGTAGTTCCAAAAGAAGAAATGCTTGCAGGGGTTGCCGATCTGAGAGACCGGCTTCTTATCATCTCTGCAATCTCGATTTTTTTTATGGCGGCTCTGGCTTACATGATTGCACGGTCCATCACAAAACCAATTGATGAAATTGTTGATGACTTCAGGAACATTGCGAAGGATGCGGTTAAAGGGAAGCTCGATGTAAGGGCAAATACCGATGTTGAGATTGATTTTCGGGAAATTCCAAGCGGTCTGAACGAAATTCTCAGGGCCGTGATTGTGCCTATACGGGAAACCATGCGGGTAACCAATGCCCTTGCAAAAGGGGAGTTGAAAGAACGGGTCAATGTAGATGTACAGGGAGAGTTCAGGGATCTTGGAAATACCCTTGATAAGTTTTCCGAAACCCTCAACAGGATTATTGATGATTCAAATGCTGTTCTGACTGCTTTTCAGAACAATGATTTCAAGCGAGAGATCCTTGTGCATGGGCATGGAGACTTCAAGCTCCTTACGGATGGGATTGAAGAGACCCGCATGGCTCTTGATCTTGTTACAGCGCAGCGCAGGGCAGCAGAAAAAGCCCTGCTGGATTACGCAATGGAGCTGGAACGTTCCAATAAGCTTAAAGAAGAAATGGAACGAGTCATCAACAATAGTCCGGTAATTGTTTTTCTATGGAAATATGAACCTGGTTGGCCTGCGGAATTTGTCTCGGAAAACATTAGACGGCTAGGGTATGAAGTAGAGGATTTTACCTCAAAGAAGGTTTTTTATGAAGATATCGTCCACCCGGAAGACCTCGAAAAGATGCACGAAGAGCTTGCCAGAAATGTGGATTCCGGCTGTGACTTCTATACCTCAGAATACCGGATACTGACAAAATCCGGGGAAGTCCGCTGGGTGGATGAGAGGACTTTCATCCAGAGGGACGAGAAAGATGAGGTCCGCCTGCAGGGAATTATCCTTGATATAACCGAGCATAAAAAAGCCGAAGAGGTCCTGTTACAGATCGAAGAAATCCATAAAAAGGAAATTCACCACAGGATCAAGAATAACCTGCAGGTGATCTCAACCCTGCTCTACCTGGAATCCGGAAACTTCTCCGATGAAAAGGTAATCGAAGCTTTCAAAGAAAGCCAGCACAGGGTTAAGTCCATGGCTCTTGTCCACGAAAAACTCTACCAATCTGAAGATATGGTAAGTGTGGACTTTGCAGATTACATTCAGGAACTTTCCAATTATCTCTTCCAGTCCTATTCAGTGGGGAGTGGAAAAGTCAGCCTGAAACTTGATGTTGAAAATGTTTTCCTGGGCATGGACACTGCGGTTCCCCTGGGCATTATTGTTAACGAACTTGTCTCAAACGCCCTTAAACATGCCTTTTCTGAAGGCGAGGACGGAGAAATCTACATCCAGTTGCACAGGAACAGAAGAGAGTTACCTTCTTATAGAGATAATTATAAAAATGCAGAAGATCAAGTGGCTAAGTGCGAGAAAAGAGATTGTACTGGCATTAGCAGCATACAGGGGAAAAATAAAATGGTGGATGGACTGACCCTGATTGTCAGAGATGATGGTAAAGGGTTCCCTGAAGGCCTTGATTTTAGAAACACGGATTCTCTAGGGCTCCAGCTGGTAACTGCACTTGTAGACCAGATAAATGGGAGCATAGAACTTGATACCAGCAAAGGAATCGGGTTTATAATTATCTTTCAGGAGCTGAAGTACAAACCAGGGGTATAAGGAATGAGCGAAGGACGAATTCTGATAGTCGAAGATGAACATATCGTTGCGATGGGAATAAAGCGCATGTTGAAAGGCCTGGGATACACGGTTACAGGTGTAGCTTCATCCGGAGAGGACGCCATAAGCAAAGCCGAGAGCACTTTTCCTGACCTTGTGTTGATGGACATAATGCTGAAAGGAGAACTTGACGGCGTGGAAGCTGCAAAGGAGATAAAAGAACGCTTTGACGTGCCTGTGGTTTACCTGACTGCTTATTCCGACAGTACTATTCTTGAACGGGTTAAAAAGACCGGACCCTCCGGCTATATCGTAAAACCCTTTGACGAAAAAGACCTGCACAGCAATATAGAAATAGCCCTGCACAGGTACAGGAAAGAAAAAGAAAATCTCGAGGAAACGATTGAAGGGGAAAGCCAGGCAGGTAGAGAAAGGTGAACTGCCGCTAGGCTAAAGACCTACCGGCTTCCTAATTCATCCCTGGCGGTTATCCGTTTTTTCCGAGTCCAAAGGCTCTACCCGAAGTCCCTTCGGTGAAAATGATCGTGATAGAGATGCTTATAGCTACCGTCTTTCCACGGCTTAATCCCAATCCCTTCAGGATGGTTCTTGCCCTGTTATCCAGCTCCCCGATGTTCAAACGTTACCTCGCTTGGTTTTCGCTTTGAAATCCGGCAACATTCTTAAGAACTGTGAGGTTGTGGTGACAGCAAAATCTAAACATTATCTCAGTGTGAACTACCCCTCCCTGTCAGGCTAACGCCTGCTGAGGAAGGGGCTTCCTTCGAGTATTTACTTCATTTGAGAATCAGATTCTGAGAATCTAATTCTCATCGGTAAACCTGTTT
>JBFHIK010000297.1:0-3818 GCA_041596555.1 Methanosarcina sp. | reverse complement strand
TTAATTTTAAATACATAATCAATATTTATATATTTACGCAAAAATACAAAAAGTAGGGGTAAAAAGAGGATAAAAAGTGGGGAGTAAAAGTAGGTAAAAATAGAGAAATTTGCCACAAATGTCCTAATTATTAAATTAATAAGGTCATATTTCTGTACAAAAATGGGGGTGTACAGAATTATGACGCTCAAGTATATAAATATATACAGCTTTTAAGAGTCTGGTGATTATGAATGGAATTACAGGACATAAACAACTTCGTACAGACTGCAAATGAAGAACAGCTCAAAGCCTTCGGCTTCCTTGGTCAGTGGATGATGGAAAATGTACCAAAGCACTGCAACTGTCCCTCTAAGTGCAACCAGAACTGTGAGCTCGCAAAAGCACTGGGTGGCGCACTCCAGGCTGCCGGGCAGAGACTTCAGGGACAGTAACCGGAATTTCCCGGCACTGCTACCCCTTTATTTTTTATTTTTTGTGTCCTGACATTTTTGGTCCTTTTTTTCAGACCCCATTCCTGTAATTTTCGGAGGCGTTCTGGCTTTGTTTAAAAATTGAATCTGCACAAACCTGTCTTTTTGGCTTTTCTACTTTCTTTGGTACAGAGAGCGTCGGAGAAACCATAGTTTAGTTCAGGAGTTTATTTCAGGAACGTATATTTATAGTCGCTCCAAAAAGATTTGTATTCAATTTCTTGAAATAAGCGATAAACGTAAACTATCGAGTTTATTGAATTCGAGTATATTTAACTTGAATTTATTGAATGAACCTGCCAGTTGTAAGCGTCTCATTTGAAACAAGGGGTATTAAATTGTCTGAAAATTTACACATTTTAGTTGAAAAAGCCTCAAGCCTGGGACTTAGAGCCTGCCTTCTGGATTCAGGAGATATCGCAGTAGAGAATCGGATATTCCTGAAGTGCGCCCACGGCTGCCGGAACTACGGGGAGCGGTTTAGTTGTCCGCCCCACATCCTCTCCATTGACGAATTCAGGAAAATTCTGCAGGAATACAGAAGCGTTCTCCTCCTTGTAGAAGAGCACGATACGTCCGGTGCAGAGGATATCCTTGAAGCCTGGGGAAAAATCCAGAAAGAGTCTTTCCATAAGATGTTTGAGCTGGAACAGGAAGCTTTCAGGAAAGGCTTCATTTATGCTCATCTGCTCCGGCCCGGCCCCTGCAACGAATGCGAGAAGTGTAGCCCGAAAGGGTGCGTAAAGCCCGAACTCAGGCGTTTTGCCCCTGAAGCCGTAGGAGTCAACCTGCAGAAAGTCCTGGAAAAAGCAGGTATTGAGCTTGAGTTCTGCAACCCTGAAAAAACGGTGTGCGTGGGGATTCTTCTTTTGGAGTGAAATAAAATAAAGGAACGTCTGTCCGGAAAACCGGAAAAATGGAAGTGGAAAAATGGAAGCGGAAAAAGGATTAAAGCCGAAAAACTGAATACGTAAAGGAAAAACAGCCGGAAAGAGGTTCTTACATGCCCGTACTGAGTATTATCGCCTGCAGGATGTTTGAGGATGAGCTTGCTCATGTCCTCTCGAGTGATAGGGAACTGGAGCAGTTGATTGTGGTGGAAGGCAGGGATAGTTTCGGGCTGCTCCGGAAACTCAAGTCAGTGAACTGCCTGGCCAGAACAGCGTCCCTGGACAGGGTTCCCTTTCTTCTGGGGAACGGGCACGGCTCCGGTTCCGGCTTCGGCTCCGGCTCCGGCTTCATGGCGCTTGCAAAACCCCTGCTTATGCTTCCTTTTTTCAGGAAAATTCACGGAAAGATGAAGCTAAAAGCTGCTCAAAGGGTAACGGTGGTCGTAAACCCGCTCAGACTGGGGCTCCATGATGATCTCGAGCTCCTCAAGTCTGAAGTCTACGGAAAGATCAGGGAGATGGCAGCGTTCTCGGACGGCATCCTCCTCTTTTACTGCAGTTGCGGAAAAGCCTTTGAGAGTCTGGAAGAGGACTTTTCGGGATTTGAGTGCCCCCTTTTCTGCCTGAAAGACGGAAACGGAGAAGTCGTGGCAGACTGCATAAGCGCTGCCCTTGGGGGAAACGCCGCCTACGATGAAACCATGTACGCCTGCCGGGGGACTGGTGCTCTCTACTTCACTCCCATGTGGGCTTCGAGCTGGAAAGAGGTGGGAGACGAAAGGAAGAAATCCCGGAATTTCGATGACAGTTATCTAAAGGACCCGCGATACTCAAGAGTTGTAAAACTCGATACCGGCCTTTCATACGACCCTGATTTCAATAAAAATGTCCGGGATTTTGCCCGCAACTTCAACATGGAAATTGTGGAAATAAAGGGAAGTGCGGAACTTGCAGAGAAGTCCTACCTGGCCGCCAAAAAAGGTGTTATCCAGCATACTCTTGAATGAATTATGTTATCCTGAAATCTTTCAAAAAACCTGTCCAAAAATCTTTAAAAAATATTTCAAAAATATTTCCAAATTTTATTCCTTTATCACTCAACAGCACATCATAATTCTTATACAAACAGGAAGAACATTTATCCTGGAATCAATTGGGGGAATTTAAGATGGAACCACAAAAATCCGAAAGGGAAAGCTTCTGGGACGCAAATACTTTTGCAATCATCACTGACAAATCAAAACCCGCAATCAAGTGGACAATATCCGAACTTAAAAACCGGGGCAGGAAAGTCTATGTAATTGACCTCTCCGACAACCCGGAGCCCGGCTCTTTAAAAAGTGTGTCCGAACTTCCAGCTGGCATCGACCGCGCCGTCCTCGGCGTCACAAAAACCGAACCCGGAAATCTCATCCCTGCCCTGAAAGAAAAAGGCATAAACAAAATCTGGATCCACTGGAATACGGAAACCGAAAAAGCCCTGGCAACCTGCAAGGAAGAAGGCGTCGAATGCATGACCGAGCACTGCCCCATGATGTACCTCGGAAGCGGGGTAAGTATACATGGAATACACAGGACAGTTGCGAAGATGATAGGGAAGTATTGATAAAAAAGGATGGGTTTATCGCTAATGGGTTTTGATTCGCTATTCGGAACCTCTGTATGTTCACTGTTTCAAACCCCTGTCCCTATCCCCGTTCGCGAAGTGAACGGCTTTTCCAAAAGCAAATATGAGAAGCAATATCTGCATGTCGGATCATATCTACGTCAGCAATTCAACAAATGCAGAATGAATTTCACATTTCTTTCATTTTAGCCTTGAGAACTTGAATATTTTGCTCAGTCATCTTAAAATGTGGATGAGAAGGACCGAGTTTACTTTCAAATATTATAAGGGAGCGTTCAAACAGGGGCAAAGCCTCATCATATTTCTCAATGTCAGAGCAGAGATTTGTAATGTTAGTTATTGTTACTGAAACATGAGGATGTTTTAATCCTTGAAATTTTTTATGAGTTTCTAAAACTCTACCAAAAACTTTTTAAGTTTTCCCGGAGGGATATATTGGTAGCATAAGAAAAACGTATATAACGGGGGAATGGTTAATACGGAAAAAGTTAACATTACCGGTGAGAGCGGTAAGTTTTTTGAATCTATCAATGGGTCAAAAACAGTTGAAAAAGTTGACTTAATTGTAGTATGGAATCGATGTGCAGCTTATACGATTGACATCTTTATCGTAAATCTTTTTGCTTTCCTTGTCCTTATAGCTGGCACATTAATTATTGGGCCTTCACTGGAAATATATGGCATAGTGTTTGCAAACCTTGCGATCTTTGCTTATTTTGTTTACTTTGAAAGTTCAGCAGGGCAGGCAACACCCGGAAAAAAGTGGATGAATCTGAAAGTGATGGACCTTGAGGGAAGAAAGCTCTCTTTTTTGAGGGCATTTTTCAG
>JBFHIK010000296.1:0-3819 GCA_041596555.1 Methanosarcina sp. | reverse complement strand
GCACTAATCTTTCTTTAACTTAAAAAATCCTTAATTAAAAGAGAAATCCAAAGAAGGAGATTCAAAGATTACTCAAGAACATTTATTCAATATTAAAGAGTAAAAACAGAATTGGAAAAGTTAAAAATAAAAAACGAGACTTTTTAAAAACCAGACTTTTACTTGTGTTCATTTATCAGTACATTAATCAAGATATTTCTCCTTAAACTCCGAGATCTGCTTGCTGCTTCCCACAACTGCAACTACGTCTCCTGCCCGGAGTACAGTCTGTTTGTTAATAGAAATAGTAACAAGACCCCCACGCTCAATGCCTATTACAGTGCATCCGATCTTTTTCTCGAGGTCCAGGTCTTCCAGTGATTTTCTGTCAAAAAAAGAACCTTTCTCAATATGGTACTTTTCAATTTCTATGCCCTCATAAAGCATTATATCTTCATCGATCCTGCAGACTTTTCCAATACAATTTGCGCTCATTTTGGCAAGCATCTGTCCCGCAACTATAGAAAGAGACCCGACATAATCCGCTCCTGCTTTATAGATTTTATCAATGGATTGTACGGAGTTTGCCCTTGCCACAATGATAGCTTCAGGATTCAGTCCTCTGGAAATAAG
Source organism: Methanosarcina sp. (assembly GCA_041596555.1). Lineage (GTDB taxonomy): Archaea > Halobacteriota > Methanosarcinia > Methanosarcinales > Methanosarcinaceae > Methanosarcina. Next base: position 3,207 of record JBFHIK010000296.1, on the reverse strand, counting down.
GGTTGCGAAAATAACATTGGTATCATCATTCAGGGCTACAAACACAAGGCATGCAGTTTTTACTCCAGCTGCCATCAGGATATCCTCATCCGCCCCGTTGCCCACGAGATGTTCAAATTCCACATCGTCAAAAACTTTCTCATTGGAGTCCACAACTACAAAACGGAACATTCCTCCAGAAAGTTCACTCACAATGCTCCTTCCGACGTCCCCATACCCGAGTACAACAAGATGCCTTTTTGACTTCATAATTAATCCCTTCGGTTTTTAGACAAGTTTTTGAAGAAATGTGCTGCAAAATTGCCCTTTATAAGTTTTATCAGGTCAATTTATTCGGTCTTTATGGCTTAGTCTGGTCTTTATGGCTTAGTCTGGTCTTTATGGCTTTAAACAAATAAAATTTTTGAGTTATTATGCCTGTAATTTTGAGTTATTATGTCTATTAGGCTGTATTTCAGGCTGGCAGTCAATGTGTAAGTTTCTTCAGTTTTGAGAGCTCATCCGGCGTTCCCACAGCCAGCAGGACAGAGTTGCCCCGAATGATATCTTCTTCTTTAAGGTCAAAAGAGAGAGCCCCGCTTTTCCAGATTCCAACAATTCTTGCATCAGTCAGCCGCTGGCTGGAAACTTCTTTAAGGGTCTTGCCTATAAGCGAGCTCTTTAGATAGATAGGGAATTCCGTAACGTGTACTCCTTTGAAAATTTCAGTCGATCCTGTCACCCTGCTTACAAGCCTGTCCATTGCTTTTCTTCCGATAAACTGTCCGAATATCGATTTAGGAGAAACAACGGTATCAGCACCTGCGTATTTCAGATATTTTGAATTAGACCTATCCTCAACTATAGCAATAATATTAAGATGCTGGAACTCCCGAGCGGTTAGCACGATGTTCGCATTTCTTTCATCGGACTTGTTGGCAATAAGGATCCTGGCTTTTTGAACACCTGCATTCGTAAGTGCCTGCCTGTCACTTGGAGTCCCGAAAATGCAGGGGATGTCCCTGAAAACAAGTTCTTTTACTATTTCTTCCTCGTCCTCGAGTATTATGAAAGTTATCTCCTGCTCTGCAAGTTCATCAATCAGGGTTTCTACCAGCTGGTTGTACCCACAGATAATAATGTGGTCTTTCATGCTGGAAGGGACTTTCCTTGGCATTCTGAACTTGATAATCTTGTCCATCCAGGGAGCAATAATATAAGTTGCAAGAAAACCTGAAATCAGAATAATTCCCGTGACCTGTACGACTATGGAAAAGATTCTTCCCGGAAGCGAGGTGAAAACCACATCACCATATCCTACCGTTGCAATGGTAGTTGTAGCCCAGTAGATAGCAGTGACAGCATTTGCATTTTCGGTCTGGTTTTCAAAAATCATAAGCTGTTTAAAAAGCAAAATATAGATTGCAAGCAGGAGCAAAACTACAAGTTTGTATGCCATATCGGGCTTTTTGCGCATTATTTTTCGAAATTTTGATTTATGACTGATCCTTTTCTTACCTGAAGAAAACATTCTTCGTGCCCTTCCTTAGGTCTTCTGCTGAACTAGATCAAAATATCTTTTAATCCATATTATCTCTACAGGTTCATAGAATTTCGCTTGAATGTTACTTGAGAACTTCTTCTAATATGCTGGAATATTATTTAAGGAACAGGAAATCTCAAAGACCGTCTATTAACGGTAACCCAACGATAACCCGAAGAAATGCCAGAAAAGAATCAGGAATCAGAAAAGAATCAGGAAAACCAGAAAAGAATCAGGAATCAGAAAAGAATCAGGAAAACCAGAAAAGAATTTTTACTTTCCGGCTTTCCAGCAGATTTCCGAATTATTTGAATTTATCCCTATATCCCGATGTTTCTCCCTGTTTGAGCTAGTCTCAGTTTGAGCTGTTCAGATCCACTGCCCTATGAAAGGCCCGAATATCATGAAGAGGAATGAGAACAGGATCAACATAGACAGACTTCCTGTGATCGAATTAGAGACCCTTTCCGAAACTGCCTCGTTCCGTGTAAACCGATATATGAGGGAGTAGGTATAGTCCCTGAACACATGCCCACCATCAAGAGGCACTGCAGGCAGGCAGTTGAACAGGCCCACGTAAAAGTTCAGCCAACCAATCCAGAGCAGGGAGTTTGCAATCCAGAAAATTCCAACTCCAAGGGGCTCTGCCCAGCCAACAGGCTGGTAGAACTGAGCTATTGTGCCTGAAAAGCCGCGGAAGCCCTCACCTGCAAATCCGTATATAGGAAGCCCAAAAAGGATAATCCAGCCTACTGGTTCGTCCAGAAAAGAAGGGATCTGCTTTAGCGCTTCAAGATAGAATTTTGCCTGGGGCATCCAGATGGAAATTCCGAGCATCGAGCACTCCAGGTTTCCTTCATTCCCGTACATCACTCCAAGGTAGCCACTTTCACCACCCGAGGGGTGAGAAGCCAGCTGGACATCGAAAATCGCAGTGCCGTTTTCGGTAAGGACACCAGTATAATTTGCAGAGGGCAGCATCTCTACCTCTATAGTCTGGTTTGCCTCTGTCCCTTCCATAAAGTCAATGAAACTTGCAATGCTTCGCATTCTTGTCTCGTTAATCCGGAGCATTGTCATCCCGGTCTCGATTCCTGCAGCCTCTGCAGGACTTCCTTCCACAATCCCTCCGACAGGCACTCCACTGAAACATTTCTCTGGAGAAGAAGGAACTTTTAATTCATGGACTGAAACGACACTGTCTTTTAAAGCATGGATGCGCAAAGTATCTCCGGGTTCGGCTGTTTCAAGATAAGAGAGAAGGTCCATGCCTGTAGTGACGTTTGTGTCATCAACCTGCGTGATTATCATGTTTTCCTGAAGCCCGGCAAGCTGAGCTGGAGAACTTTCGTTTATGCCTACGATCATTGCATCGCTGAGAGGAGAAATTGCTCCCAGCACAGGCCCGAAAAAGAGCAGTAGAGCTACAAAAGCAACGCAGAAATTAGCCATAACTCCAGCAGCAAGGATACGGGACCTCTGGGTTCTTGTGGCAGTTATTGCTGGTTCAGGCTTTACTTCTTCGTGCTTGAGGACACCTTTTTCCCCATTTTGATCCTCTTTTGGATTTTGGTCTTCTTTTTCTCTTTGCTCCCACTCTTCGATTTCCTCAATCGTTGCCGTTAGTGGAAGCTCTGTTTTTACATCTTCTTTTTTCCCGAAGAGCTGTTCATCATCAGGTTCCG
>JBFHIK010000295.1:0-3909 GCA_041596555.1 Methanosarcina sp. | reverse complement strand
ACCTCCATTTCATAGATCTGGCCTGTGCAGTAGAGATAATCCACGGAATTGCCCATCAGGTAGAAATTAATCCCGTGCCCTAGCTCATGAGTAAGAGTCTTCTGATCACTGATAATTCCGTTGTAGTTCATGAAAATCAGGGCAGGCGCCTTCAGAGCAAAGAGGCCGTAACAGTAACCTCCGGGCTGTTTTCCGTTTTCAGGGGCTGGATACACATCTACGAAACTTCCGGTTACCGTTTTTATGAAAATTTCGTTGAAACGGGAATCCATCCCGGAATAGGATTTCTGGATCTCCTGCAAAGCATCTGTATAAGTATAATTTTTACCGGATTGACCCGTCAACTGCAGCATAAGGTCATAAGGCCTGAGCGTTTCAAGCCCGAGCTTTTTCCTCAGAAACTCATTATAAGCTTCAAATACGGCTTTTCTCTCCTTAAAAACAGTATTCATGGTATAAACCTGATTTCTTGTGAGATAAAGGCCGTACAGGCTGGCTTCGTAAGAGTCAGGGTAGTTTAGCTGGCCTGCAGCAAGGTCGTCAAGTCGGGCTTTTTCCGCATAAAGAGAAGCCATTGAATCTGACTCGTTTATCAGGTGGTAAAACCTCTGATCATAACATCTCTTCCTGTTTTCCCGGCTCTGGTCTGTTGAAAGCAAGATATTGTAGGACTGGGAATTTACTGAAAACTCTTCCCCGCTTTCAAGAGTTATACTTCCTGCCATGGTAACTTTATTGGTGATTTTAGAAAGGGCATCAGTCTCCAGTTTCATGCGTTGATTTTCGAGCTCTGCAAGATAGACAGCCTGAGCTTCATCCGCTGGCCTGTGCTCTGCAAACCTGATATATGCAGCTTCAAGATAAGCCCTGTATACCTCAAGTTTGGGTTCTTCGGAAAAGAGCCTGCCCCACTCCTCTTTATTTAGCGAGGTCAGTTTCACGGTTGCAAAGGCGTTAACCTTTTTATATTCGGTAATCAGGTCCTGAGTATCCGATAGGAGAGAAATGAAGAACTTATCATTCACGTTCTTGGTAAGCTGAGTGTATGCATAGGTGTAGAGAATGTCGATAGATCTTGAAAACTCTTTTTCGGCTTCCAGATACTTAAGTAAAGCAGTCCCGGACAGGTTTTCAAATTCCGGACGATAAGTTTCGTTAATTTCTTCCGAACTCTTTTTTAATGCTCCAAGTTTTTCTAAGGCATCTTCTCTGCTGCTGAAAAGATAGGAATTGTTCCATTCCGTGGTAACCTCATCAAGGTTAAGCTCTTTTAACATATGACTCTCACCTCTGTTTCCGGAAGACTTCTTTACTTTTTCTGAATCCCCACGTCCCGAAAAGACGGAAAAAATCAATAATACTCCGAGAGAACTGAACCGTTTAATTAACTTTCGTCCCATAAAATTGCTACCCTCCGGTTGCTATTAGCCTGCTACTATTAGCCTGCTACTATTAGCCTATTACTGAAAACACATACATCTGACTGCGAATATATCGAGACTAACGAATATGAACCTGCTGTTTAAAAAATATTCTCATAAAATCTGTTTAAACTCTAACAATGCCGATCTGCTGATTACAGGTTAAGAAATTCATTTTCTGAATTTAAATTAAAAAATCATTTAAAAGGAAAAGACTCAGCCAGGTTAATTTATATATATTCGTCCTCTTATTAAGTGTTTTAATAAGATAAGTTCTTAAAAAAGATAAGTTCTTAAAAAAGATAAATTCTTAAAAAAGGTAAGTTTTATGGACTGTAGGAGAACACACGGAGTTCCCGCCCTATTTTCTTTTTTCGTACCCGGTCTGGGCCAGCTTGTAAAGGGACATCTTTTCAAGGCACTCGGAATCTGGATAGCCTTCATTGTTACTGGAGCCATGCATATTGTCGGGACTGGAATTTCAATATGGCTGATTATATGGGTCTGGCAGATTTATGATGCCTATAATGCCTGAGTGAAAAACAGGCAATCGAAAACAGAAAAGGATAGAAAATAGGTGTATAGTAAAGTAAGTTACTTGGCTATACACTAAACTCTTTTTGAAATTGAAGAATCAACATTATTTTTTATTTCTCTCTCTGAATCGTTCTTATTGGTTGATGTAGAGCCGTCTATCTTCAATTTTCCTATCAATATCTATCAAAATCTATCAAAATATATCAAATTGATAGGAAAAAGAAAGAAAACTAATTAAAAACACTGTCAATCGGTTGTGTTGATATTGAGGGCCATTATTTAGAACAATCAGTATCTATCAAAATGTATCAAATTGATAGAAAGAAATATAGGCAAGAAACTATCAATATCTATCAAAATCAATCAAATTGATAGAAAAAAGCAGAAAATGATAATATGAAACTCCCGGTTGTTCCTGAATATTCAAAAGAAGCCCTTGAAGAAGCTGGAAAATTTCTTCATGAGGATAAAATTGCAGAGTTAGCCCACAGGTACAATGAGAGGTATCTTCACTGGGAGGAGTTAAAGCACAGGAAACTTCCCCTTAACCCTGTTATTGTGTGGAACCTGATGAAAGTGTCCAGAAAATTAAAAGCAAAATCTCTGGAATTTGGGGACTGGATTTTCAAGTATAACTTAATAGATGAATTTCAGGAAAAACTCCATATTCTGGATAAATCCGCAGCAGGAAATCTTCTCAGCAGTCTTGAAGCCTTGCAGGACAACAGAAGAAAATACATTATAAACTCCCTGATGGAAGAGGCAATCGCTTCAAGCCAGATAGAAGGAGCAGCAACTACAAGGGAAATTGCAAAAAGGATGCTGCAGGAGAACAGGAAGCCAAAAAATAAAGACGAAAAAATGATTGTAAACAATTACGCTACAGTGAAGCATATCGTGGATTTAAAAAACGAAGCTATCACCCCTGAGAAAATCCTTGAAATCCACAGAATGATTACAAACGGTACCCTTGAAAAAACTGAATACGAAGGCAATTTCAGGGAAAACAACGAGATTGCCGTTTATTCCCATGATGGGACATTGCTTCATAAACCTGTGGAATATACTGAAGTTCCGAAGTTGATTGATAAATTGTGTGATTTTGCCAGCAGCAAGGATGAGAATTTCATTCACCCTGTAATAAAGGGAATAATCATCCATTTCCTGGTCGGATACATTCACCCCTTCAACGACGGCAACGGCAGGACTGCAAGGGCTCTTTTCTACTGGTATCTTCTTAAAAACGATTACTGGCTTTTCGAGTACATGGCAGTATCAAGAGTAATAAATAACTCGAAAAAGCAGTATAGAAATGCCTACCTCTATACCGAATCCGACCGAACCCCGAATGATTCCGGTGACCTCACATACTTCATCAAATACAACCTCAACTGCATACAAAAAGCCCTTGACGACATCCTTGAATATCTGGAAAGAAAACAAAAAGAACAGACTCAAGCCCTGAAAATCATTACAGAATCCGGAAATCTTACTTTAAGGCAGGCAGAAATTCTCAAACAGTTCTTGAAGCAGCCTGAAAAACCCGTCACGATTAAAGAAATAGTGACCACGTACAGCGTGGCATACGCTACATCCAGAAGTGACCTGTTCCGGCTGGAAGAACTGGGGTATGTTGAGAAAAGAAAGGCTGGAAAGGAGTTTATTTTTATTTTCAAGAGGGTTGATTGATATTTTTGAGTTATTTTTTCAATCGAATACCCCGCTAGCTTGCTGCGGGGGGTGCCAGCGCAACTTTGATTTTCGACAAAAATCAAAAATACTTTCTTTATGAATGAGCTTGTCCCAAAACCGATTTCATTCCCGTATCAATAAAGAGTTTCAGAACTATTTTCCAGGATCAGAAACTCGACTAATTGTTTAAATTTCGCTATTCAAATGAGTAATTTTGAGTTTTGGGATCGGCTCAAACAAATAGCAAAAATGTTCTTTT
>JBFHIK010000294.1:0-3922 GCA_041596555.1 Methanosarcina sp. | reverse complement strand
TAAGTTATCAAGATTAAGTTATCAAGATTAAGTTATCAAGATTAAGTTATCAAGATTAAGTTATCAAGATTAAGTTATCAAGATTAAGTTATCAAGATTAAGTTATCAAGATTAAGTTATCAAGACTAAGTTATCAAGATTAAGTTATCAAGATTAAGTTATCAAGATTAAGTTATCAAGATTAAGTTATCAAGATTAAGTTATCAAGATTAAGTTATCAAGATTAAGTTATCAAGATTAAGGCTTTTTTCCAGCCACCGGCTATCACCTCTTCATGTGCATAATTTTACTCCATACAAAGTCCGAGAGGTAATGAACCTCCATTGAAAGCACAAGCCCGATAAGTATCGCCGATCCCGCCCAGACAGGAAACCTGCCAGTATCAATGTCTAGAAAGATGGACAGGGAATATAGCAGGGGATAGATCAAAACTAAAGGGGTGAGAGTGAGGATCACCGGGCCGAATACCGGGTGGTGCAAAACTCCTCTGTGCCTGAACAACCGCTGGTGAGGGCGCCAGATCACCTTTAAGATTCCCCAGCGCCGGTATGGGGTGCTCTTTATGTCAAGGTCCGGACTTAAATAGAAAGTCCCAAAAAGATAGGCAAGCGAAAAGAGAACTATTCTCCGGCTCTCCAGATAACTGTCAGGGAAAGGAAGAATTGATCTTTCCAGAAAGGAAAAGAGACTCAACAGTATCAGGAACAGTACAACTATGTTTATTTTATCATGCGTTTTTCCAGATGGCACGTTTTTAAACCTGTTTCCGTTTTTTCGAAAAATTGAGGTATTTTCGAATTTTGGGCTGAAAAATAAATACAAATCAGATCTTGCATAGAAAATTAACTGAATAAGACAGGAAGGTCGGGAAGAAGTTGAAAATGGAAGAAGCAATCAAGCCTTTCGCTTCTTCACACACTCTTTTAGCTGTTCTTCAAGCCGGATCCGTGAGATAAAAACCCCAAATTGGGTCGCAATGGTTTCAATAACCGTGCGCACACTATCCGAAAGCTCATACTCCATACTCGAGGAAAGATAAAAAGCGGCAATAACCTTTTTTTCGGACCTTACGGGAATTATTGCCGTAGCCCTGAGGTTTTCCTGCCTGAGTACATCATCTCTGGAGGTAAGAAGGAGGTCTATGTGCTGCTTATAGACAGGCTGCCCTATCATAACGAGCTTGGCATTTGGAGAATTTGCACTATAATAAGAAGCATTCTCGACAAAGGTAGGAGAGAAACCACGATGGATGGCAAGAGTCATATCCCCGGTCTCTTCATCAATAAGATAGATGCCGCCTGCATTGATTTCATCTATCTGAAGGCACGAATCAAGCAGCCTCTCAAGCGTCTCATCCAGGTGATTTGAAGTGCTCAGAGCAATTCCTAGATCCCTCTGAATATAAAGCAGCTTCTCTTTTCTTTTTCGTTCGGTAATATCAAGAATTATGCCTTTAAGGTAATTTACGACCCCGTTCTCATCGGCTTCGATAAAGGTTCTTTCATCAACCCAGCGGACTTCCCCTGACTTTGTCAGTATCCGGTATTCCTGAGAGAAGTCAACGCTGTCTTCTTCAATCCTTCTTGAGAGCTCTCTTTCGACCCTTTCAAGATCATCAGGGTGCACAATGTTCCCATACAGAAGTTTTCCAGAGGTGAATTCTTCTACCGTATACCCGAACTGCTTTATGTTCTCAGAAACGAACTCTGCAGGCCAGTACTTCTCTGGCCGCCACAGGAAAACAGTAACAGGAACTCTATTTATTACTGAGATCAGCTCCTTTGCCATCTCAAGTGCATTGCATAAAGCTATCTCATTGAGATATTTAGAGGACTTTTGCCTGCCATTACTTCCGTTTTTAGCCGATTTAGAAGCCACTTTAGCCATCTTATTCTCCATACAGGAACCTTTTACAGAAAGTTATGAAAAAATTTCACGTATTTAATCTTTTTGCTACAACTACATAGAAACACGCAATAAATTAAAAAGATTGTGGTTTGAACCTCCAGAAGTATCATAACGCAGAGGCTCATTAGTGTTTAAACGATGTAATATCTAAACATAACGATTAGCAAAAAAAATAAAAACCGAGGGAAAAATTATATATATCAAACTCAAATCAGGCTTTTTTTTGGGAGTGAGGAGTTCCAGGCAAGAGATATTAAGCAAGTTTTTTTAAGAATTCTTTCACAGCTTCATCCTGCCAGCCGTCTATTAATTCCCGGACAGCCGCATCCCTTACAAACTCGTCTTTATCTTTAAGAGCTATCTCCTTAATTAGAGGAAGAGTATCCGGGTCAGCAGGCCAGATTTTTGCAAGTTCCTGAACTGCAGTAATCCGTACGAAATTATCGCTGTCATTTAACAATCTGTCCCTTATAAGGCGGAGCGTTTCAGGCTTTTCATGCCAGGCTTTTGAAAGCTCTTCCATGGCATTTTTCCTGACCGAATAATGTTCATCAAAAACAGCTTTTTCCAGGACCAGTTCAAAGGTCCCGGGCTCTTCAGGCCATAAGGAAGCAAGCATACTGACTGCTGTCCCCCTGACCATATTATCTTCATCGTGAATGCATCTATCCCTGATAAATTCCATAATGTCAGAATCATTCCGCCAGCCGTTTGCAAGTTCCTGGATCGCAACTCCCCTTACAGAATAGTGAGCATCCTTTACTGCCCTTTCCTTTATTAAAGGGATGATATCTTCTCTGGAGGGCCATTTCTCTACCAGTCCCTGCAAAGCTGCACTCCTTACAGAGTAGTGTTCGTCGTTCAGGGCTTTATCCTTGACCAGCTGAAGGACACCCGGCTCTTTACTCCAGTACTTTGCAACGCTCTGGATAGCAATCGCCCTGACAAAACCATCTTTTTCCTCTACAACCCTACCAGTTATGAAATCCAGACTGCAACAGCTTTTACCCCAGCATCTGGAAAGCTCCTGAAGAGCTGTACTCCGTACGAACTTATCTTCCGCATGTTCAGCCCAGTCCCTTAGAAGCTCAAGAATTTCAGGCATGTGCTTCCAGTTTTCTGCAAGTGCTTTTACAGCAGCCCTCCGGACCTCATAATTAATGTCTTCAGTAGCCCTTTCCCTGATCAGGGACAGGGTTCCAGGGCTTCCTTTCCATAACCTTGCCAGTTCTTGAAGGGCATTTTTTCGAACTGAGTAATGGCTATCCCTGACAGCCCTCTCTTTGATAAGTTCAAAAATATCATTGTTGTCAGTATAATTTTTTGCAAGAGTAAGAAGAGCTTCACTTCTAACCGCATAATTATTATCTTTTATAACCCGATCTTTAAGCAGCTCCAGAGACCTAACAGAAATTGTCTCTTTTTCGTCAGGACCTTCGGAGGGATGAGATATAACACTTTCAGGCACTTCTCTCCACATACGTATTTTCCACCATTAATTTAATATCTACCAGAATAAGATTAACCTGAATAATATATTCAAATATGTTATTTAAATAATACTCAAAGATTGATTCAATTTATTCAGCCAATTCAACAGGTCAATTTAATATATGCCTGGAGACATCTTTATAAATATAATTAGAAAAGAAAATAGACTGATAATTATTAAAGACAGTTACTAAAGGCAATTACCAGAGGCTTTTTTACATGCACCTGTGCTAAAATAAAGAAAGGGGGATTTACAAATATGGAAGATAGTCTTCAAGGAGTATTGAAAGGACAGAAAATTGCTTATTTTTCTATGGAAATAGGGCTTCGCAATGAAATCCCTACCTATGCAGGAGGGCTTGGCGTACTTGCTGGCGATACCATTCGCTCGGCTTCAGACCTTAAAGTCCCGCTTGTAGCTGTAACTCTGGTTAGTAATAAAGGATATTTCAGGCAAAGTCTTGATGCCTCCGGAAACCAGACCGAACAGATTGAAGAGTGGGACCCTTCACGTTTGATGACC
>JBFHIK010000293.1:0-3947 GCA_041596555.1 Methanosarcina sp. | reverse complement strand
AAGAGGGGACTGAAAAGAGATTGAGTTGAAGAGTTTATAGATAGCTCCCCTGCACAAAAAATTTCTGTATAAACAGGAAGAAAAGCCTAAAAAAACTTAAATTAAGGATTGGAGAAAATAACGATTCAGAGAGACAGTCTGGAAATGAAGCCCTGTTTTTCCTTTTTTCAGAATTAAATTTAACTTCCAGATTTCAAGAACGCTTTGTTTCTTTTTCCGAAAGCTTTTCTACCTTTTCAGAGAGCTTTTCCATCATTTTTCTCATCTCAGCAAGCTCCCCCTGCACTTCAATAATCCTGTCATACGTGGGACTCCGGTTGTCCTTAACAGCCTGTTCCTGAGAAAAACGCTGTTTACTCGGCAGGACATAAACGTACACAAGCCACATAGCAACAAAGCCTATGACACTCAACCCTGTCAAGAAGAGAAAATAATGCGGAAAAACAGTCCTGATATACGAGTCTCCTTCACTGTAATACTGAAGCCGGGAAATCATCAGGAAATTGAGGATTGAAAAAAGAAACATTGCCTCACCCACGAGGGTAAGCAGCCCCCCTACCCGGGTAGACATTTTCCTCTGTTTTGGAATGATTTTTTCAAACATTGTGGTCACCTTTGTAAATAAAAGATAAGAGATGAAATTCAGATATAAAAATTATGACTATTAAAGAATATAAAATATAGCATGATTCCTCAGGTGAACAGCCCGATAGATCCGGCTTATTAATCTATTCCAGTGCTTCCGTAAAAGTTAAAGGCAAACCTTTTTTATAAAAACACCCTTATTATAAAAAGGGGAATTACTATGGTATATGTTGTCATAAAGCACAAAGTAGAAGACTACTCCAGATGGAAACCTGTTTTTGACGAACATGGAACGACAAGAGGGAAAGCAGGATGCAAGGGCGGGCAGCTTTTCCACATTTCGGACGACCCTAACAGCATACTTATCCTTTTTGAATGGGATATAAAAGAGAACGCCATGAGATTCATAGAATCCGAAGACCTGAAAAAGAGGATGCAAAAAGCAGGGGTTGTTGGCAAACCGGAAATCTCCATTTTAGAGAAAATCGAAGATTTCCCGGTCTGAGGTAAAAGTCTGATTTGTAAAATATTCCATGAAAAGCGTTAAAAGGTAAATTACAGGGAGAGGAAAAAATCCCTGTTCCAAACTTTTTTAGTAATCAAAACCGTAAGACAGCCTGGATTTTACTTCTCATTCAATTTTACTTCTCATTCAATTTTATTTCTCATACTTCAGCACGTCATCAATAGTATTCACATACTCTATGTCGATTCCGACATTTTCCTCGATATATTCTTCGGCATCCACGACTTCCTCTACTCTTTGGATGACAGTAAAGCCTCCATATTTTCGTTCTACGAACCTGTAAATTACAAGTTCACTGTTTTCCTCGGGCAGAAGGAAAAGGGTTTTACCTCCCTCTTTTGAGGCTCTGGCTTTTTCGAGGACACCACTGATAGGCCCGATGTTACCTTTCTGGTCAATGGTGCCTGTAAGGGTTATACTGTCATTAAGTTCGGTGTCTGAGAGGGCAGAAATCATAAGAAGGGTCATGAGGGCACCTGCACTGGGTCCGTCGACGCCGGGAATTTCATCTCTCGCGGTAATGCTGAAGATAGTGTCACTGCCCGAGAGGGGGATTCCTGTCTTGTTCTGGGCAACGAAAACCGCGGTATTTGCTGCATCCTGGAAGACTATACCCATGAGGGGAGTTGTCTGGACAAGCACACGGCCTTTTCCAGGCTGGATCTCAGCTGAGATGTTGATAAGGGTGCCTTCTTCGGAGATTGTTTCCCGGACAAGGGGGCCTGTTTGCTCGGTTTCAATTTTCTGGAAGACAGCAGGGCCCTGAAGAGTGGCAAAACCTTCCCTGCCAGCAGGGCACGCCTGAAGATCGGATTCCAGTTTAAAAACTTTTTCACGATAGAACTCTATCTGAGAAGCATAGGACTGCAGGGAACCGGTATCCTGAAGAGTTTGGGCTTTAAGTTTTTCATTTTCCCGCTCAAGGGAATTTATACTGGCCTGCATCTCCTGGATCTGTTCGCTCCCGGGAGGCGAGGGCTGGAACCAGACAAAATAAGCGTTTGCAACAAGAGAAAGGACCAGGAGAAAAGTAAGGAGTTTGGATTTCATATAACGAATTATTTTGCCTCGGCTGGTACTTATTTCTTCCTTAAGACAGAAATTTATCAGGAAAGTTGTCCATAACCATGGTTTTTTTCGCATGAATATACGACCTGAACAGATGTTGGACAGAAAATTAGAATAAATCCCAAAAAAAGTGGTACATGATGTAAATAATAGTATCTAATTGAATAATAGTATCTAATTGAATGAATAATTGTGGGTATATTTTGGTATATTTTAGATGTTGCTGGTTTCCACAGTTTATCTCTCGGTCTGAACTTGAAGAGAGAACAACTAAAAATAGAAAATTAAGGAGAAAACAACTAAATACAGAGAAATTTTGCATTTCAGATTTTCAGATATCAAAAAGGAAAGAGAGCAGTAATTACCCTATTTTTGAAGGGCAGTTACTGCTGTAAATCTTTTTTTTGAGTGGAGTGTAGTTATTTAAATGGTATTTGCACCATTCATTTCTCACTGTTTCTTCTTTTCCTGTTCTTCTGCAAGAGCAACCTTTTTACCGCAGAGGTCGCAGTTTCCTTCTTCAGTTATACAGGGCTGTTTAGGGGCTTCTCCTCCACAAATTCCGCACTTTACCATATTTCACTCACCTCCCTCTTCCAATCCTTGGTATTTATGCAATTAATAATAAGCCAGTCATTCATTTATACTTAATCTGCATCAAAATATACTAAATGCACTCCAGTGCCCTGAAATAGTTCATATAGCCCAATAACCTTAAGAGTCTTAACAGAAACTTTTTAAATAAAGCCAGAATATATAAATAATATGAAAGATAGCGGCAGGAAAAAAGAAAACTTCCCTGAAAGCCCGAAAGCCCCGGAAGATTCTGAAATGGTGGAAATAAAGGCTATCAGGGAAAAGCTTTGCGATATGCATAGTGATATCAAGAAAGTTATGGAATATTCGAACAGGCTGCGCTTTGAAACTGCTATGGAATGTTCAAGGCAGGAATACTCTAACGCGATTCTCAGCCACCTCTATGAAGATATCAATAGCGGACTTGAAAGAAATATGGTAAAAAAATGCCCCGAAAAAGAAAACTGCAGGTCTTCCTTTACAGCCCTTCTTCAGAAGAACGCAGGGCTTGTAAAACAGGGCAAAGTGGATGATACGCTCCTTTCGGGGAACAGGGAAAAGCTCGAAGAACTGAGATGTGGAGCCCCTTACAGCAAATGTGAGCAGTGTTTCTCCGAAGTATCCAGCCTTTTCACAAAACAGGTCAACCTCATGCGCTCAATGAGGATTTATGCAGGCAATCAGGAACAGAAGCCTGATATTTCAGCCCTTGAGACCGGCGCACTTATAAGAGATGTCCTTGAACCGGTATCCAATCCCCAGCGCCTGGAAATCCTGAGGGCTGTGGCTTTTGAGACAAAAAGCTTCTCAGCCTTTTCCGAAATCACAGGCCTTAGAGGCGGAAACCTGCTTTTCCACCTGCAGAAGCTTATGGACAGCGGACTGATCCTGCAGCAGCACGAAAGAGGGGACTATATGATAACGGAAAAAGGGTTCAAAATTCTACAGAGCTTAAATGAATTATATTCCTCACTTCAATATTCCCCACTGCAGATCTCTGCCGAAAAAACCCCCGGAGAAAAAGAAGAAATTCAGATTTGACTCTTTTCCCGGAGCTGAACAGGAAAGTAAAAAAGCAAAGTATTCAGGGATGCAGGCTATTCCCGGTTTATTCATAATACGTTCAAGCCCTTTCATCCCTGTGCATTTTCTTTTAATACCTATGCATTTTCTTTCAATACCTATGCATTTT
>JBFHIK010000292.1:0-3948 GCA_041596555.1 Methanosarcina sp. | reverse complement strand
CCCAGATATACATCAATGGTAGTACAACTCCCGTTGCCACAATAGACGACGGCGAGTATTATAAAATACCCAGTTCCTATTATTCTTCAAATACCGTAGGAGCAAATATGTTTGTACAAACATCAAAAGATGCCTATGCCTATCAATCAATGGCAGGTTCCAGTAATCTATATACGCAGGGACTCAATTTCGTTGCACCTGTGAACTGTTTATTGCCAGATACCATGAACAATATTCCCGATATTAGAAACATCGCAGGAAGCACGGTTACAGGTGGACTCACCATTACAGCATCGGTAAACACCCCAGATGAAAATATTAAAGTATACGAAGACGGTGTAGAAGTTACCATACCTGCCTCTAACCCCGTTACAGGATCTGCAGACTGGAAAACTTTTTTTATTCCAACTTTTATAGGACGCCTCCGGCAGGTTCTCTGGCGATCCGGCAAAAAAGAAACAAGAAGACAGAAGAAAAAGAGATTAAAAAAGACATGTAACAGAATCTTTTTCAGATAGAATTTAATTTTGCTCCGTGTGGTATACTTACAGGTTTTTTGTTGTTTTCCCGTGCTAGTTTTTTGATTTTTGCTGATTTTTTATAGGCTTTCCCGGTCATTTCTGCCTATTAGTTTTTACAGTGTTTTCAGTCGTTTTCACTTTCGGGCTTATATTTTTGGTCCTTTCTTTCTTCTTTCTTCTTTGAAAAGCCGCTCTCCTTCGTCGAGCGTGACAAGAACGGTTAGGTATAGCTGAATACTGTTGTATGGATATTGGAGTTCAGACTCTTAAATTCGAGCTAGCCGTTGACTATTTGCTCAAATATTTAGGCTCACGGCCTGTAAATACAAGCTTTCAGTATTTTACTCGTCTTTTCAGCGGTTTTTTCAGCCTTCAAACTGAGCTTTTCAGGCTCCAAACTGAGTTATTCAGTCTTCAAGGCCGAGATGCTTCATGACATGGTGGTAGTGTTCAGGGGACAACCTGGAGTAAAAGGCTCCTGTGACGACTTCACTGAGCGATGGATGGATGGTCATGCTGCGGATAATTGGCTCTGCACTTCTTGATGCCGTATACATGAGAGGAATTATCTGGTGGATCAGGACCGAGGCATGGGGTCCTATAATATGGGCACCCAGAATTTTTTCTTCCTGTCCGTCAAGGATCACTTTTACGAAATAATCCCTGGCTTCCATAGCAGCTCCCTTTGCCGTATCTTCAAAGAGTTTGAAACCCATAACGATTCGGTCTTTCCCGTACTCCTTTATGGCTTCCTGTTCTGACATCCCCACGCCTGCAATTTCCGGATAGGAGAAAACTGCGTGCGGTACGGCACGGTAGTCTACCTTTACTTTTTCTTTCATAATCGCATTGAGGAAAACTATTCCTGACTCATAATTTCCTGCATGCTTGAGCAGGTATTTTCCGTTTGCGTCCCCGAAAGCCCAGATATTTGGCTGAGAGGTTTCAAGATACTCGTCAACTGAAATCCAGCCCTGAGTATCTGTCTTGATTCCTGCCCTTTCGGGACGGAGGATATCGGTATTCGGGGCTCTGCCTGTTGCCACGAGGAGTTCGTCTGCGGTAACTTTTATCTCCTCTCCCGAGTTTCTGTCCTTTGCAATAACGGTTTTCTGCCCATTGTCTTCTTTTCTGACCTCTACAGCTTCGTGGTTTGTAATGATCTTCATGTATTCCGACATCTTTATTCTGGCAAGTTCGGAGATTTCGGGTTCTTCCTGGGGGAGAAAATGCGAATTTCTCCCTATAACCGTGACTTCAGCTCCCATAGCTGAAAAAAAGTGCCCGTACTCGGCTCCGATGTAACTTCCCCCGAGGATGGCAAAGCTTTTCGGGCATTCCTCGAGTTTGAGTACTGTGTCGCTTGTAAGGTAGCCGGTTTCTTCAAGCCCTTTAACAGGTGGGATTGCAGGTTTTGAACCCGTACACAGGAAAATCATCCCGGAGTGAAGGGTTTCTTCTCCAACCTTGAGGGTATACGGAGATATAAATTCGGCAACTTCGGGATAATAGTCAAGGTAAGAGTTTCCGGTTAATCCTTCCCTGATCATATCGATGTCTTCTTCTATCCTTCTGCGCATCCTCTCCATTATCATGCGGAAGTCAATATCTTTTATCTCAAGTTTGATCCCGAAAAGCGGAGCTGTTTCAAGTTCCCTGACAAGCTCCGCAGGGTAAAGCAGAAGCTTTGAAGGGATACACCCTCTGGTCAGGCAGATCCCCCCGGGTTCGTCCTTATCTATAACAGCTATTTTTAGCTCCGGATTAGAATCGATAATCGAGTTCACATAATTCATTCCAGAACCCGTGCCTATCACAATAAGGTCATAATTTTTCATCCTTTTCCCCTCACAGCAAGTGTAAAATAATATCTCAACAAGTTACTGCATTTGTACTGCATTTGTTAACTGCAATAATTATCTGTCTGCTTTGCTAATTACACTTATCCTTAAATAAAATGATTCTTATAGCAAAAGACGAACGAAAACCACTCAAACAAATTCTTAAAAAGGCTTTCCCCAGATAGCAGGTGAGAGATACTTTCTGAGATGAAAAATTAGTAGCAGGTGTCTGTGGAGTGAAACCTCTGACAAAAAAGTTACTTTGTTCTTTGAATGACCGCCAGGGCTGACGTGAAAATCACTCCAAGCGTAAGTAATAAGATACATAAATATTTTTAAATCTTATTTCCTATTTAAACAAGTATCAGAAGGAAAAACAACTATCTATTTATAAAGAAAAACCTATTCTATGTAGCTTCTCAGGAAGAATAAAAAACAAAAGATGTCCTAGAATGAACAGAGCTACCCCCCTCCTCGAAAATGGGACTTCCTACCACGGAATTCCCGTGATGCACATCTTATATCTCCTGCTTATTCTGATAGCTCCTTTTGCAGGGGTAGATCTCCTCCTCCTCCTTTCTTTTGTCCTTTTCCTGGGACTGAGGTTTTCTGGAAAGTTTCTTTCCTGCAGCAGAGATGCAGCCAGCCTTTCTTTATCCCTTACACTGATGCTGTTTGTTTCTGCAGTTTCGAAAAACCTTCCATACACATTCCCATTTTATATAGTCCTTGCAGCCTTTGCAGTTGCAGCTGTAGGAAACCACAGCTCTTTTTTTTCGGAAAGAGGTTTCACGGCTGATTTAGAGTCCAGAAAGAGCCGGATGAAGAAGAAAAGTTTCTCATTGTTATGGAGTTCGATTTTTCTTGCGCTCAGGATTATTGCGGCGTTTCTTGCAGCAAGCTGGATCGTCTACTGGCAGGAACTTCCAATCTCGTATAACTTTATATTTTTCATAGCCGTTATTGGAGCAGTTACAGGCTCTCTTTTTGAGTCAATTCCTTCAAAAATAGACAGTAATATCCCTGTGACTCTGGGAGCAGGGATGACTATGTGGATTTTTGAGGAGTTCAGGTACTGGGTCCCTCCGGAGAGAATGCTTATAGCCCTTGCCTTTTCCCTTTTCCTCGGGGCGCTGGCTTACAGGGCGAAAATTGCCGACGTTTCTGCCCTCCTCAGTGCTGCCCTTCTTGGAGTCCTGATAATTGTTTTCAGTGAATTTCAGTGGTTTTTGCTTCTGCTTACTTTTTTCATTCTGGGAGGCGGGTTTACCAGGTACAAGTACGCATACAAGGAATCGATAGGGATTGCACAGACAAAAAACGGAATCCGGAGCTATGAAAACGTATTCTCTAACAGTATGGCAGCCCTTGTCCTTGCAGTAGCTTATGGTATCTTCCCTGATCAGAACCTTCCGATTATTTATGCCTACATGGGCACTGTTGCAACCGCTACAGGCGATACTCTGGCAAGTGAAATCGGGACCACGGCAAAAGGAAGACCCAGAATGATCACAACTCTCAAGCTTTCGGAACCCGGAGCTGATGGGGCTGTTTCCTCGCTGGGGGAACTTGCCGCAATTTTTGGT
>JBFHIK010000291.1:0-3950 GCA_041596555.1 Methanosarcina sp. | reverse complement strand
TCATTTGCCCTTGATGGGCTGGACATATATAAAGCAAGAAAGGAAATATGGCGAATCTCGGAAAAAACCCTGTTGATTAGTTCCCTTTTCGGACCGATCGGCGCATGGATCGGAATGATGCAGTTCAGGCATAAAACCCAGAAGCCCCTTTTCAGGTACTCTGTGCCGGCTTTTATTGGAATTCACCTTCTTCTGGTACTCTGGATAAATCTGTAAGTCTACAGCAGCCTGTAACGCTTCTTATACCTGAATTTTGTTAAAGTCTCCTGTTAAGAGCACAAATTGATTATAAAAGGTATAAGAGCCGTAAACACCATGGAATAGCTGAAACCGCATATAAAAGCTGGATATACAGTGTCACATTAATTCTTTTTTTTGTAAAATGTTTTTTATAGTATTTTCTTCATAAGATAAGAGACATTACAGTTTTCATTCCTTATCCTGGATGGGGGTATGCTCTGGCGATTGGTTGTGGGAACTGCAGATAAATGGGGGACTGAGGAATTAGGATAACCGGGAAATTAAGATAACCGGGAAATTAAGATAACCTGTACCCGGTGAATAAAAACAATCGGGAATAAATATATCTGATACTATTTTGAGCTTATTTGGGGGTTTCAATGGCAGGTAAAGATAGAATCAAAATTGCCATTGCAGGGGTTGGGAACTGTGCAAGTTCACTTCTGCAGGGGATTGAGTATTACAGGAAACAGGGGAGAACAGATGCAATCGGCCTTATGCACCGGGATCTTGGAGGTTACTTTCCTTATGATATTGAGGTGGCAGCAGCTTTTGATATAGACAGGAGAAAGGTGGGAAAGGACGTATCGGAAGCAATTTTTTCTCTTCCAAACTGCACCACAGCTTTCTGTCCTGAAGTTCCGGGAACAGGCGTTAAAGTGAAAGTTGGAAGGGTTCTGGACGGGTGTTCCGAACACCTTGCAGATTATCCAGAAGAGTGCAGGTTCCTGCCTGTAGAGGGAGAAGGCGCAACAAGAGAAGACATTGTGCACACCCTGCAGGCCTCAGGAGCCGAGATCCTCCTCAATTACATGCCTGTTGGTTCCGAACTTGCTGCCCGTTTCTATGCTGAATGCGCCCTTGAAGCCGGCTGCGCCTTTATCAACAACATGCCTGTTTTTATTGCGAGCGACCCTGAATGGGCAAAACGCTTTGAAGAAAAGAAGCTCCCTATCATAGGAGATGACATCAAGTCCCAGCTCGGTGCGACCATAGTTCACAGGACTCTTGCTGACCTTTTCAGGAAACGGGGAGTAAAGCTGGAAAGGACATACCAGCTTAACACAGGTGGAAATACTGATTTCCTTAATATGCTAAACCGGGATCGGCTTGCATCCAAAAAGACTTCGAAAACCGAAGCCGTTCAGTCCGTGCTTGCCGAGAGGCTTGAAAACGGAAATATCCATGTGGGTCCTAGCGACTATGTTCCCTGGCAGAAAGACAACAAAGTCTGCTTCCTGCGTCTGGAAGGAAAAATCTTTGGGGATGTACCCATGAACCTCGAACTCCGGCTTTCGGTAGAAGACTCTCCGAATTCTGCCGGTGTTGTAATTGACGCTATCAGATGCTGCAAACTGGCACTTGATAGGGGAAAAGGCGGAATTCTTTATCAACCATCTGCATATTTCATGAAACATCCTCCAGAGCAGTATCCGGATGATGAGGCATATCGTATGATTGAGGAGTTTATTGCAGAGAATCAATATTGAAAGAAATACTTAACGTGGAACACTTAACTAGTATTTAAAATAGAAATCCTTATTAAGGAAATTGATACGGAAATAAAAACAAAACAGGTTATGAATAAAAAATTATGAATAAAAAATTATGAATAAAAAATTATGAATAAAAAATTATGAATAAAAAATTAAGTAAGGACTTTCCCTGGAATCCTGAAACCATCCAGAGAAAGTTTGAAGCTTAAAAATAAGAGGACTTTTCCAACTGTTTATTTGGACAACTCTTCCTCTACTTCTTCGGCTCCGGCTTCAAGTTCCTCCTTTTGCTGGGTATCGAACCGGAGTAAAAGCGCCTGAAACTCCCCAACGTGTGTTTTTTCTTCCTTTGCTATATCCAGCAGGACTTCTCTTACATTCTCATTTTTGGTAAGTGCAGCCATCTGCTCGTAAAGGTTTACGGCATCAAGCTCGGCAATAATCCCGGCTCTGAGGATTTCCTTGTCGATATCGTCTTCAGATACATTCTTAAGATCTATAGGAATTTTAGATAACAATTTATTCACCCCTATTTGCTGTATATGATGTGTAATCATAAGTATTTTTACAACCATTATGCGTTTTTTTAGCATGATGATTGTCTAGCTCCTCTGACGCGTTTGAAAGGCACCCGGATCAGCTGTAACTGGATCAGCTGTAACTGATCCTGTAGATTGCATTATTTTTATCATCCGACACAAGCAAAGCTCCATCAGGCATTACAAGGACATCCACAGGCCTTCCCCAGGCTGCAAATCCCTGGAGCCAGCCGGCGGCAAAAGGCTCATAACTTACCGGGGTTCCGTTTTCCAGCCTGACAAGGGTAACCCGGTAGCCAATGGGAATTTTCCTGTTCCAGGAGCCGTGCTCGGCAATAAAGACCTGGTTCCTGTATTCTTCAGGGAACATCGTGCCTGTGTAAAAGGTCATTCCAAGGGCAGCCACATGAGGGTCCAGTTTTCTCTCAGGCGGCGTGAACTCAGAGCAGTTCCTGAATCCTCTAAATTCCGGGTCAGGGATGTCGCCTGCATGGCAATAGGGAAAGCCAAAATGCATCCCTGGTTCAGGCGCCCTGTTGAGTTCGTCCGGAGGCAAATCGTCTCCGAGCCAGTCCCTGCCATTGTCAGTAAACCACAGTTCTCCTGTTTCAGGGTTCCAGGCAAAACCTACCGTATTCCTTATTCCTCTTGCAAAGATTTCGAGCTGGCTCCCGTCAGGCTCCATTCGCATGATCGTTCCATAACGCTCATCTTCCTCTTCGAGGTTGCAGATATTACACGGCACCCCCACAGGCACGTACAGTTTTCCATCAGGCCCGAATTTGAGGTATTTCCAGCCATGTGAGCGGTCGGACGGAAAATCAGCATTGACCACGATCGGCTCGGGCGGGTTTTCAAGCCTTGCTTCAATGTCGGCATAACGGATCACCCTCGAAACTTCGGCTACATACAGCGAACCGTTCATGAATGCCACTCCATTTGGCATATTCAGGCCCTCAGCAAGCACAATTAAATCATCAGCTTTATTGTCCCCGTTCCGGTCAGGGACTGCATAGACCTTCCCCGTACCCCGGCTTCCGACAAAAAGTGTCCCGTTCGGGCTGAGGGTCATAGACCTTGCCCCTTCAACATTTTCTGCGTAATAATCAATGGAAAACCCGGGTGGAAGCTCGATGCAGGCAAATCCGGACCCGTTTTCCCCGCAGTTATCAATCGGCACGGTTCTCAGGACGGCATAAGCTGCAAAAATAAGGACGACAAGAGTAAAAAATCCAAGTATTATCTTCATTCCTCTCATTTCCCCTCCATTTCCTCCACAATTTTACCTGAAATTCACCATCATTTGAGAGTTATTGCAGTGTTGAGAAGTTCTTTTTCGGTTTCAGGGCTGGAGTATCCCTGCCCTTTCCAGCGGACAATGCCTTCGGGATCCAGTAAAAAAACGTAGGCAAGGTTCGTATTTTCCATTCCAAGAGCTTCCTGATAGCCGGAATAGTCCCCATAAAAGGTGACCACGTTATCATGTTTCTCCACCGGGATCCCTCCTCTCATTCCGGAATCAATCATCCAGGAAAGGACCTTCCAGCTTTTGTTTATCATAGGGATTTCGTAGACTTCAAACATGCTGTCTTTTCCGAACTCCTGTTCAAAAGGTTGAGCCCAGGAATCGATCATACTCTGTGAGCTTCGTACAAAAGCAATACAGACGAGTGCC
>JBFHIK010000290.1:0-3976 GCA_041596555.1 Methanosarcina sp. | reverse complement strand
TCAAAGTTTCCCAGCAACCTCAATGAACAAAAAGAATTTTTCTTAGACAGTCAAGTTAATATTCAATTAACAACATTGTAGGAAGTTAAGCAATAAATTTTAAGAAGGTGACGTTTATCGTGGTGGGTAAAAAATACAGGGCATTTGGCCAGGACTGCCAGGCAGTTTCAGAGGTAATAGGGCAGGTGCTAATGTTAGCTATAGTTGTGCTGGCTTTTTCTTCAATCGCCGTTTTCGTATTTTCAGAGGAGGGCACGGCAAATCCCCCTCATACGCCAAAGGCGGACCTGCAGGAAACAATTGACACTGACACTAATACCATAAAGATCTTCCACAGGGGAGGAGAGGCCATCGACCTGGAAGATGTGAAGATTGTTCTCAACATCAATGGGCAGCCGGAAGAGTTTGATGTATCTTCCGATCCTGGCGTTAGCTGCAATGCCACAAACAGCGTCCTGATGGTCGGGGACGAGATTGTAATCGATACGAACCAGAGCAGGGGAATCGACCTGAAGAGCACGGATACCGTTGACATGTACTTCGTACACATCGAGTCTGATCAGGTAATCCAGAGAGTTATGCTCCAGAGCGGAAATGAAGAAAGCGCAACTGAGGAAATAAAAATGGTGGGGGAAATAAAAACGGAAGGGTATAGCGGAAGCTCCTTTGATTATTGGATAACTCCTCATCCGAATGGAAGCGCTAAAAATGAAATAAATTTCTCGGCAGATACAGAAACAGTCAACGAGTCGAAAGATGGGCAGTTCATAGAGATCATACCGCCAAAGGGTTCTCCAGGTACCAAATATGAGGAATTCACTTTTGGAATAAACGCTTTGGAATTGGGCATTAACAACAATTTTAATGCCACATTAAAGATCGATTATTGGAGACATGACTCAAGCAGTGATGATATCGTTCTCGAACTGAATGATGGCAACCCCGGGAATTGGATACAAATCGACAAGTGGGAAAATAATGGAAAACCGGGATCTGAAAAAGGCTGGGTTATGGACACAAGGGAATTTTCTATAAATGATTGGGTATCCAACACCACTGAGCTGGAGAACATCAAAATCCGGTTTGTGCCCAGTACAAAGTCAGGTTCTGAGAACTGGAATAAAGCCCTTCTGATTGATTTTATAGGAATTCATATAAAAAGCCTGTAATCAGACAGGGATTGAAAATATTAGGAAGACGGAGTAGGGTTGAAGATTTGGGGAAAACATGAAAGAAATTAGAGATAAAATGATAGGAGTAAATAAAGACCCTTTCATTGAGTCAAAATCTGCTTCATCGACAGCTATCGCAGCTGTTTTACTTTTAGGTATAGTATTTTCAGTTTTTTCTGTGGTCCATCTTGGATATTATCCGGAATGGAAAGCTGATGAAGAACATTCCCACGTGGCGAATGTATGGGAAGACATGACAGAACTCAAGTCACAAATAGACAGGACTACAGTACTCCTGATTTCAGACCCAAATTCCTCTGCCCCAAAAATAACCAGGAATATACCCCTTCACATTGGAAGCTGGCAGATGCCTCTAATCGGCGCCACGAAGTCCATAGGGGTCGTTTCAGTGAACACCGACCAGTGCAAAATGACTATAACTCCGAAAAATAGCATTGAGAAGGAGATCAACTGCGGCACAATTGCCTATAATTCTAACAATAAGTATTATGTGGACCAGACTTTCAAGTACGAAAATGGGGCTTTGATTCTTGCGCAGAAAGAGCAGTCGGTTATGAAACTTTATCCTTCAATCCGTGTCTCCGAAGTTTCGTCTGGAAATTACAACTTTTTAATTAATGCCGTGGAAATCCAGGGATTAACAGATACCCTTTCATCAAACTCAGACAGTTCTCTTTATTTGAAAGATTGTGCTTTTGAGACCCTTTATGATGGAAACGTGGACTCCTTCGTGTTAATAATAGATACTGAACACCCTGATGCCTGGGAAACATATTTTAACGAAATGCTGACCGGAGCAGGGCTGGAGAAAGATGAAGATTATGCCCTTAACCTTGCTGAAAACAATAGTCTGTCCTTTTCGTTTCCTGAGGACGGGAGCACAAAAAGTTTGGGCAGGCTTTATGTTGGCAAGACCGCAGTTAATGCGGAGCTGGTGAATGGATTAAGCTGAGCTCTGTAAAGCTTAATTTTTGTGCCTCCATTACCTCACAAATAACATAATGAATTTTATTGGTTAAAATTTAAAAAACAGGAATTAAAAAAGTGATCTGAGTAAAAAAAATATTTAATTAAAAAAATACGTGATGTCCCGCTATGAAGACCAGAAAGAACAAAAGCAGGGAAAAGGCCAGGAAGAGCCTCTTCAACTCAGAATCCGCAGGAGCCACAGTAATTGCGGCAATACTGCTGATGAGCATCATATTTACTGTGCTTACAGTGGTAAGGACTGAATATGTTCCGCAATGGAAAACTGATGCCGAACAAACGCATATGAGTGAAGTCCAGAACGATATGGCCGAACTCAAATCAACTGCAGACATGGTCTCCCTCTTCACGGCTTCAGACCAGAATTATTCAGCCTACGGTTATTCAGTAACTGTTCCATTTACCATGGGAGGAGGAGAAATCCCTGTTCTGGAACCATCGAAATCAAGCGGTACACTATCAGTGAATACAGAAAGTTACAGAATGGTCATAACTCCCAAAAGGCCCTCGATTGAAGAATCTCCTCAAATCGTGGACTGTGGAGGTATTACCTATTATTCAAACAACCGGCAATATCTGGATCAGGTTTTCAGATATGAAAACGGAGCCCTGATCCTTTCCCAGAACGAGAGGTCATTGATGAGGCAGATTCCATCATTCAGTATACAGAAAACTGAAGAAGGAAATTATACTGTCTCAATCCAGGCAATCGAAATGAAAGGCGATGTTGATTCCATTTCCTCGAATACCGATGCTTCTTTGAGGCTGACCGGAATTTCTGCCGAGAAATTATATGACAGCAAAGATGCAGGAGAGATTGATAATTTCACCTGCGTAATTCTTACGAAATATCCGGATGCCTGGGTTTCTTACCTCAACGAAACAGCAGGAAATGCAGAGCTTGAGTACGACACGGACTATGAACTTGATAAAATGGACTCGGATGGCGTATACTTATCTTTCCATCCCACCGGTAGTAAAAACCTCGATCGGCTCTACATAAGCAAATCTGTTATCCAGGCAGAACTGGGAGCTGGAGGCAGTCTGAAAAGCGGGTAGGTAGAAGATTCAGAGTCTGACGAAGGCGATGAGGAATCCATTATGAAACTGAACCAGTGGTATTGTTTCAACAAAGTGTCAGATAGTAACGTAAACCTAGATCTTCTTGATGATTATGCCCCCGGGGCAGACTTGTCAAAAACGGGACCTGGAGTAAAACTGGAAGGGTACTCGCCCTCCAGCTATTATTCCCACAATCTTAACAATCCACTAGACTTAACATTCGGGTTTAATGGTTTCACAGAGTTCAAACCCAATTCTCCAAATTCAGTTACACTGGTAATGATCTACCAACCTACGTTTAATAACCCCCCATATCAGAGTATGAATATTGCAGGCAAAACACTTCCAATGTTAACTGGCAGTGATAAAGGGACATGGTACCTATATAACCAAACCGTCACAAGCGTATCGATAAGTGATCCATCGAACTTTACATTTGACTTGAAAATTAACACAAAAAGTGGAAATGAAAAAAATATAAACATAGACTACCTTGCAGTCTACTTAAGTTAACGGAAAAATGAACTAACGGAAAAATAAGCTGACGGAAAAGAAAAAGGCATATGGAGACTATATCCGCTTATACAGAAAAAGCGAGAAAATAGATCCATATGCCTGAGAGATACACCACACCTTACCCTGCCAGAAGAATCCATTCTGACGGCAGGGCCGAAGACACTAAAGTATTGCTTGCAAGAGAAGTCCCTGTTAAACTTTTTCTTGATGGGAAAGCT
>JBFHIK010000289.1:0-3993 GCA_041596555.1 Methanosarcina sp. | reverse complement strand
TTATTAGATCACTTATTAGATCACTTATTAGATCATTTATTAGATCACTTATTAGATCACTTATTAGATCACTTATTTGAGGACAGAGCAGATGATTCGCATTGCAATACCCAATAAAGGGCGCCTTCACGAACCCACAATGTCTCTTTTTAAAGATGCAGGGCTTCCCATCAGTGGAGGAGCCGAAAGCCGAATACTCTTTGCAAAAACTACAGACCCTGAGATTCATATTCTCTTTGCCAGGGCTGCTGATATACCTGAGTATGTACAGGACGGAGCTGCAGATGTAGGTATTACAGGAATGGACCTGATTACGGAAAGAGGGGCAAATGTTGAGGCTCTTCTGGACCTTAAATTCGGGAGGGCAAGCCTTGTTCTGGCGGTCCCTGAGGACTCTGTTTTCCAGAATGCACAGGATCTTGAAGGCAAAAAAGTGGCAACAGAGTTTCCGGAGATCACGCACCAGTACTTCAAAAACCTTGGAGTTAATGTTGAAGTTATAAAGGTCAGCGGGGCCTGCGAAATGACTCCTCATGTGGGAATTGCAGACGCCATTGTAGACATTTCAAGCTCCGGGACAACTCTCCTGATAAACCACCTGAAAGCTATCGACACCGTCTTTTCTTCCACGGTCCATCTGATCGCTAACAAAAAAAGCCTCAAGGAAAAGGACAAAATCCTGGATATAAAAACTGCACTCGAGAGTGTGCTTAATGCAAAGAATAAGCGCTATTTGATGATGAACGTTCCCGAATCCGCTCTTCAAACAGTAAAAGAGGTTCTTCCAGGAATGTCAGGCCCAACAGTTATGAAGGTTGAGTCCAGCAAATCGTCTGCAGAATCATTCCTTGCTGTTCACTCCGTTGTGGACGCAGACCTGATCTTTACCCTGGTAAACAAGCTCAGGAAGGTCGGTGCAAGGGATATACTTGTCGTCCCTATCGAAAGGATCATGCCCTGAATGGATCTTCCCTGGGATCTTCCCTGGGGTCTTCCCTGAATGGTAAAATACCTGGAAATAGTGCAGGCGTAAAACAGATCAGAAACAGAAGATGATTTTCTTGCAGATATGCCGAAGATGTGGTTTTCTATGGCTTTTGAAGTGATTCCAGCAGTGGATATGAGAGGAGGAAAGTGCGTTCAGCTGGTGCAGGGTGTGCCTGGCAGTGAGATTGTGTCCCTTGATGACCCTCTCGCAGTTGCCCTTGACTGGATTGGAAAAGGGGCTAAGACTCTTCATCTGGTAGACCTTGACGGAGCAATTGAAGGGGAACGAAAAAACACCCCCCTTATTGAAAAAATAGTCAGGGTATGCAAGGAGAAAGGTGTGAGTATCCAGGTTGGGGGAGGCATCAGGAGCTTTGAAGATGCAGCTTCCCTTCTTGAGCTTGGGGTTTCAAGGGTAATTCTCGGAACCGCTGCTCTCCAGAATCCTGAACTTGTAAAACAGCTTTCCAGTGCCTTTGGAAATTCATGTGTAAACGTTGCGCTGGATGCAAAGAACGGGAAAATCTCAATCAAAGGCTGGACTGAGGAGTGCGCGCAAACTCCTGTGGAAATGGGCAGGAAGTTTGAAGAACTTGGGGCGGGGAGCCTTCTTTTTACAAATATCGATTCTGAAGGCCTGATGCAGGGTGTAAACCCTGTTCCGACAAGGGAACTTGTGGAATCGGTTAACATTCCTGTAATTGCATCCGGAGGGGTAAGCTCCCTCGAAGACCTTCAGGTCCTGAAGAAAACCGGGGCTGCAGGAGTTGTAGTAGGCAGTGCCCTTTACATGGGCAGGTTCACTCTTGAGGATGCAATTAAAGCTGCCTTCGGGGACTGATCTGGCTGCTTGTTTTTGTCTTCAAAGAGGCGTTATTTATAAGCTCCTTTCTTTCATTTTTCCGGAGCAAACTGAATATTAGGGCCACAAGCAAGGAAGAGATAAGCAGTTAAATACAAAGTATTTAATTATTTTAAAAGAGAATGTGATGCTGTATGAGAACAAGCAAAATCTCTCGTAAGACAAAGGAAACCGATATCCAGCTTGAACTTAACCTTGACGGTAATGGCATTGCAGATGTCAGTACAGGGATAGGATTTTTTGATCATATGCTTACTTCTTTTGCCAGGCATGCCGAGTTTGACCTTAAAGTGCGTGCCGAAGGCGACCTTTATGTGGACGAGCATCACCTCATTGAGGATACGGGAATAGTCCTTGGAAAGGCTCTTGCCGAAGCTCTAGGGGATATGGCAGGAATTGCCCGCTTCGGGGAAGCCAGAATCCCCATGGATGAAGCTCTTGCCGAAGTTGCCCTGGATGTCGGCGGGCGCAGCTATCTCGTCCTGAAAGCCAATTTTGTTGCCCCACAGGTAGGGCAGTTCAGTACCCAGCTGGTGAAACACTTCTTCGAGACCCTTGCCTCAAATGCGAAAATTACCATACATGCCAGTGTCTACGGAGATAACGATCACCATAAAATCGAGGCTCTCTTCAAGGCTTTTGCTTATGCTATGAAACGGGCTGTAAAAATCGAAGGTAATGAGGTAAAAAGCACTAAAGGCACACTATAACTAATTCTATTTTCATCCTTTTTAAATCCCAGTTTTTTCCCTTATTTTCGGGCGTGACACGCTTAAATCCGGATCCGCCATTCATTTGCAAATACCAGCATTGATTCTGGCCTTAGTTGTCCTACAAGGCACATATTCGCTTTTTTTGCAGCTTCAACTCCGGAATCAAAGGGCATGGCTTTGGTGGCGACAAGGGGGATTCCTGCACGAGCTGCTTTTGTAATCATGTAGGCAGGCTGCCTGCCTGTGGAGAGCATATAGAGCTGTGAGACATCGAGCCCCCGGAGGAAGGCAGCTCCTACTACCTTGTCTACGGCGTTATGTCTGCCGATATCGACAATCTGGACTGCAAGTTTTCCTTTTCTGTCTATAAGGGCGGCAAGATGGGTGCCTCTGGTTAGCTTGTATGTCTCAGATTCGAGGTTTTCTGTTCCTGCAAAAATGGCGTCTGGGTCAAAAACAGCATCTGAATTGACGATAATCTGTGCCCTGGCTGCCTCATCCCGTGGGGTTTGGTTTTCCTTTCGAGTCAGGACATGAACCTCGTAGCCTTCCACCTCAATTCCCGCAATCTCTCCGTAACTGATAACCCCCTCAGTTATCAGATGACCTGCTGCAAGTTCTTTCAGCTCAAAAGGAGAAGTAAAAAGGGTCGTGAAAGCTTTCCCATCAAGAAAAAGTTTAACAGGGACTTCTCTTGCAAGCAATACTTTAGTGTCTTCGGCCCTGCCGTCAGAATGGATTCTTCTGGCAGGGTAAGGTGTGGTGTATCTCTCAGGCATTTTCTTTCTGCTATTCCTATACGTTTTCCAGACTTATTACTTCATTGATCGTGTTTCATTTTTGATTGTACATTACAAGGCAACTGCAATTTCTTTCTTCTTCTTCCTTAGCTGTTAACTATTTCATAGTCTGCACTGCAGTCAAAATACGTGTTCTCTGCATCGAATGCAATTCTTAGGAAGTTATTATTGGTAGTGGATGGTCCTATATTGTATAGATTGATTGCAGAGTCATTTTCCGGCCACCAATTGATCAGGGCATTTTCGTCAACCTGTAGTTGAGTGCCGGATAAGTATGATGGAAGTTTATAAGTTAAAGTCGATTCATAGTCTGAATAACCTTCCACCCATATTCCAGTGACTTTCCCTTGATCCACGAATTTTCCATCAATATACATTTTAACATTAAAATTGAAGTTTGTGATCTGGTTGGCACTCATATCTGCAATTCCAGACGTCTGGTCTCCGTCTATTACAAGCTTTACAATGTCATTCTTTTTAATTTTCTTTTGAGTTCCATCAATTTCGACCCAGTAATGGTTATTTTGTCCATTATTTTCAAATTGAATGTAAGTTCCCGAGGAAATAACTCCTCCGATTCCAGGTTTATTTAATATTATTTTATTTCCATGAGTCGGTTCTTCTTCGGATT
>JBFHIK010000288.1:0-4002 GCA_041596555.1 Methanosarcina sp. | reverse complement strand
GGATTTTGTAGAAGGATTTTGTAGAAGGATTTTGTAGAAGGATTTTGTAGAAGGATTTTGTAGAAGGATTTTGTAGAAGGATTTTGTAGAAGGATTTCGTAGAGGGATTTCGTGGGTTCAAATTTCATTCCCCGAACTAAATTAGGGGGATATATATCTGAATAAAAATGTAACGCAATTATGAGAGAACAATGCACAACCGATTCTTTTCAAAAGTTGTCTTAAATGGTATTTTTTTGGTTTTTAAATATATCTGAATACACTTACTATTTTTGCATATAACTGTAGACTAACAATAAAAATATTTTAAGGATTCCTGTTGCTTGAAATAAATTCTTATTTTTACATCGGCCGCAAATAAAGTCGAATTTTTTGTACACGACTGTAGAATGACAAAAATATAGTTTTTTCAATATGTAGACTTGTATATCTGTTAAATTATTTTCAACCAATATGAGATCGAAAAACTTAATTATACATTGAGTATCTGTAAAAACAAAATTATAAATCATATCGTAGAATATCATTAGCAGACCAGATTAAGTTCGAGTTTTAGTAACCATGAATGAATATTTTCATTAATTGCGAATCTCCAATCCAGGTTATAATAAGAGAGTGCCGAAACTGGCACTCTTATCTGGAAAAGGAAAATGGAAACAGGTTTCGATGGTAAAGACATATGAGTAACAACCAGACCCCTGAGCAAAATGCCAGAAATGAAATTGATAAAAAACTAAACGATGCTGGCTGGATTGTGCAGAAAAAAAGCAAGATAGAGTGGAGTGCTTCAAGGGGTATCGCAGTTAAGGAATATCTGACCGATGTGGGACCTGCCGATTATGTGCTGTTTGTTGATAAAAAGCCAGTCGGGATTATTGAAGCGAAAAGGGACGAAGAAGGCCACCGGCTAACCGTTGTTGAGGAACAATCAGCCGAATATGCTGCAAGCAAGCTAAAGTACCTGAATAATGACCCGCTTCCTTTTGTGTATGAGAGTACAGGGGAACTCACACGCTTCACAGATTTTCGCGATCCGAAGCCAAGGTCAAGGCCTGTTTTTTCTTTTCTCCGCCCCGATACCTTTGACGAATATTTAATGAAGAAACCTCTGAGGGGAAGGCTGCTGGATATCCCTGAACTGCGCACGGACGGGCTGCGGGACTGCCAGATTACAGCGATTTCAAATCTGGAAAATTCCTTTAAGGATTGCCGCCCGAGGGCTCTGGTCCAGATGGCAACAGGTTCGGGAAAGACCTATACTGCCATAACCTTCATCTACCGGTTGCTGAAATTTGCGGATGCGAAAAAGGTACTCTTCCTTGTTGATACTAAAAACCTTGGCGAGCAGGCAGAGCAGGAATTCATGGCTTATGTGCCAAACGATGATAACCGGAAATTCACGGAGCTGTACAATGTTCAGCGCCTGCGTTCCAGTTACATTTCATCGGACAGCCAGGTATGCATTTCTACAATCCAGAGGCTTTACTCCATCCTGAAGGGAGAGGAGCTGGACGAGATAATTGAGGAAGAAAACCCTGCCGAGAGGGGCTGGCAGCCAAAGGAGCCTCTTCCCGTAGTATATAATGAAAAGGTCCCCGTTGAAGAGTTTGATTTTATCGTTATAGACGAGTGCCACCGCTCTATCTACAACCTGTGGCAGCAGGTGCTTGACTATTTTGATGCTTTTTTGATAGGCCTGACAGCAACGCCGGACAAACGCACTTTCGCGTTTTTCAATGAGAATGTTGTTAGCGAGTACAGCCATGAAGATGCTGTTGCAGATGGTGTGAATGTGGGCTATGATGTGTACACCATCGAGACCGAAATCAGCAAAAACGGGGCGAAGATAGCTGCAAAAGAGTTTGTGGACAAAAGGGAGAAGCTTACCCGCAAAAAACGCTGGGAGCAACTGGACGAAGAGTTCAGTTACGATGCCAGGAAACTGGACCGGGATGTGGTCAACCCCAGCCAGATCCGGCATGTGGTACGGACATTTAAGGAAAAGCTTCCTGAGATCTTCCCCGGCAGAAATGAAGTCCCGAAAACCCTGGTTTTTGCCAAGAACGACAGCCATGCCGATGATATAATCAATATAGTGCGGGAAGAGTTTGCAGAAGGCAATGCTTTTTGCAAGAAAGTGACCTATAAAGCCGAAGAAGACCCCAAATCAATACTATCGGCTTTCCGCAATGAATACGACCCCCGAATAGCAGTTACGGTGGACATGATTGCCACGGGCACGGACGTCAAGCCGCTGGAATGCCTGCTCTTTATGAGGGACGTCAAAAGCCGGAACTATTTCGAGCAGATGAAGGGCAGAGGGACACGGACTCTGGGTTACGATGACCTGAAAAAAGTAACTCCATCAGCAGTTTCTGACAAGACTCATTTTGTGGTTGTGGACGCCGCTGGCGTTACAAGAACGATGAAAACCGATAGCCGGCCTCTGGAGCGCAAGAAAAGCACATCTTTAAAAGACCTGCTGGCAGCAGTAACCTTTGGCGCACAGGACGAAGACCTTTATGTTTCCCTGGCTAACAGGCTTGCAAGGCTGGACCGGCAGCTAAACGATGACGAAAGAGCCACTTTTGCTGAAAAAGCGAACGGAAAGACCATCAACCAGACTGTCAGGGACCTGCTCTATGCTTATAACCCTGATATTATCGAGCTCCAAGCCTCCGAAATCAAACAGCTCCAGCCGGAAATTCAGGAAGCCGATGCAAAGAAAAAGGCACAGGAAAACCTGATTGATGTTGCCAGGTCCACTTTTTCCGGCGAGCTGAACGAGTACATCGAAAATGTCCGCAGGGTTCACGAGCAGATTATTGATACCGTGAACACCGATACCGTCCTCAGAGCTGAGTGGGACAAAGACGCTGTGGTAAGGGCTGATGAGCTGGTCAACGACTTTAAGGCGTATATGGAAGCTAATAAAGACGAACTCACTGCCCTGAGGATTTTCTATAACCAGCCCTACCAGCGCAGGGAAGTCACCTTTACGATGATAAAAGAAGTGCTGTATAAACTGAAGCTGGAAAAACCCCACTTCGCCCCCTTCAGGATATGGCAGGCTTACGAGCAGCTGGAAAAGGTGAACGGCAACTCCCCAAAAAGCGAATTCACAGCCCTGGTCTCCTTAATCCGCAGGATAACCGAAATTGACCCTGTGCTGACCTCATATGACCAGACAGTGAACCGGAACTTCCAGGACTGGGTGTTCAAAAAACAGGCGGGGACCCTGAAATTCAGTGAAGACCAGATGAACTGGCTCCGTATGATAAAAGACTATGTTACTACGAGCTTCCACCTGGAAATAGACGATCTTGCTTACTATCCGTTTGACGTTCATGGCGGAAGCGGCAGAATGTACCAGCTTTTCGGGGACGAAATGAATAT
Source organism: Methanosarcina sp. (assembly GCA_041596555.1). GTDB lineage: Archaea > Halobacteriota > Methanosarcinia > Methanosarcinales > Methanosarcinaceae > Methanosarcina. The sequence goes on along the minus strand of JBFHIK010000288.1, from coordinate 606 downwards.
GTTGATTAGCGAATTGAATGAGGCACTGGCGGCATAAGCAAAAATAGGAAATTAATAAATATTATCGTGATGATCGTAATCTTCGAGTGTTACGGTCTTTGCTTCCTCATCAACAGAAAAAACCAGAACAAAATGTTTGTCAATGTGTACTCTTTTGAGATGGTTCATCGGAGCTCTTAAATTTTTGTATCTATGCGGGTTCTGGATTATCTCTTCAGCTTTATTTAAAATAACTTCAAGTTGTTTTTCATACGTCATCGGTTAAGCGTTAGGGAATCACTCTCGTATGTGTTTTTATAATAATAATCTAAATATTAGTGCATCTATGTCTCCTCGTCCCCCATCTACTCTTGAAGACTCTCTTCGGGAAATGTTTCCCGAAGAGTGGTTAAGGCAAACTGCCAAAGAAACTGGCCTCATAGTACGTGAGCGTAAAATTGACCCTGTCATCATCTTTTGGGTTTTAACTCTTGGTTTTGGTGTACGCTTGCAGCGTACACTTGCCAGTTTGAAAAGAGACTATGAAAAAGAATCAAATAAAACCCTAAGCGACAGCAGCTGGTACTATAGATTCACTCCAGAACTTGTGGAGTTTCTTCATCAGTG
>JBFHIK010000287.1:0-4012 GCA_041596555.1 Methanosarcina sp. | reverse complement strand
TTTTTCCTCGAAACGAGGAAAAATTGTGTAACCTTAACAAGGTATCTGAATAGTTACATAATATGATGAAATAATATGATAATATGATGAAAAATAAGGCCTGAGTTTGGAGGGTTTTAGAACTCAGGTTGCGGTGGAGAGCCAGATGGTGGGAGAGAGGGATATATAAGGGATCTGACAGATGCATCCCCATCCACCTTCCATCCCTCACCCTTCAATCTTTAAACATTCTGCGTAGCCGTAAACCCATTTTCTGCAAACGACAGCACCGGCCCGGGAAGGTCCATGTCAAGTGCCTCTTTCAGGACTTCCTCAATGGTCTCTACCGGTACGAATTTAAGTTCGTTTCTAACGTCTTCGGGCACGTCCTCAAGGTCTCTCTCATTCTCTTTGGGGAGAATTACCTTCTTTATGCCTGCCCTGTGGGCTGCCAGGATTTTCTCCTTTATGCCGCCTACAGGCATTACTGCCCCGCTCAACGTGATTTCCCCTGTCATGGCAATTTTTGGATCAACTGCTTTGCCAGTTATCAGGGATGTAAGGGCAGTAAAGAGGGTCACACCTGCGGACGGACCGTCCTTTGGAGTTGCACCTGAAGGCACATGGATATGAATGTCGCTTGAAGTGAAGTTAAAGCTGTTTGCAGTGTTTGAAAGCCTGGACCTCACAAGGCTCAAAGAGATCTGTGCAGACTCTTTCATCACATCCCCAAGCTGGCCGGTAAGGGTAAGTTTTCCTTTTCCGGGCATGAAAGTGCCTTCTATAAAGAGGATGTCCCCTCCTACAGGAGTCCAGGCAAGGCCGGTGACCACGCCGGTAACGTTCTCTTTTCTGGCTTCTTCCTGCCTGACCAGCTCTTTTCCGATGATTTCCTTGAGCATCTCCGGTTTTACCACGTAAGGAAGGTCGGCATTGCCTGAGACGATCTTCTCAGAAACAAACCTCGCAGTCTTTGCAAGCTGTTTTTGAAGCTGCCTTACTCCTGCTTCGCGGGTGTATTTTTCGATGATCACTTTCAGTGCTTCATCTTCAATTTTGAGTTTATCCGTATCAAGACCGTGTTCTTCCAGGGTACTGGGGAGCAGGTGGTCTTTTGCAATTGCAAACTTCTCGTTTTTTGTGTAGCTCGAAATCTCTATCAGCTCCATTCTGTCGAGAAGTGGCGCCGGGATAGTTGCCAGGGAGTTGGCAGTGGCAATGAACAATACCTCGGACAGGTCATATGGGACTTCAAGGTAGTGGTCTGAGAAGCTGCTGTTCTGTTCGGGGTCAAGGACTTCCAGAAGGGCACTTGAAGGATCTCCTGCATAGGAAGTTGAAAGCTTATCGACTTCGTCGAGGATAAAGACCGGGTTTTTAGTGCCTGCTTTTTTCATGCCCTGTATAATCCTTCCGGGCAGAGCCCCTACGTATGTCCGGCGGTGCCCTCTGATCTCGGATTCATCTTTGACGCCTCCAAGGCTGGCACGGACGTATTCTCTGCCAAGGGCATCTGCAATGCTCTTTCCAAGGCTAGTTTTGCCGGTGCCTGGTGGGCCTATGAAGAGCAGGATCGAGCCCTGTTTCTCCTTTTTTAATTTCATTACTGCCAGGTGCTGGATTATTCTCTCCTTGACTTTTTCAAGCCCGTTATGGTTTTTCTCGAGCACACGGCGGGCTTCGGCGATATCTATGCTCTTTTTCTCTTCCGTTACCCAGGGAAGGTCGAGCATGAGGTCCAGATAGTTTCGGATAACAGGGCTTTCAGGATTATGGCTGCCCCCGGTTTCGAGTTTCTTTAGCTCCGAGAGGGCTTTCTTTCTGACCTCATCAGGCATCTTCGAATTCTCGATTCTTTCCCGGTATCCTCCTTCCCCTGAAACGGAATCTTCACTTTCATTGAGTTCTTCCTGGATAACCTTCAGCTGCTCCCGGAGCATCGCCTCTCTATGCGATTTGCTGATCTTATCTGTAACTTTTTTTGCTATTTCCATCTGGAAATTGATATTTTCTTTGTGCTTAATCAGAATATCAAGAAACGTCATATACCGTTCTTTGACAGAAACGGTCTCCAGAAGGTCCTGCTTCTCTGCAAGACTTATCGGCATGAATGGCATGACATGTCCCATAATCTGGTCAATGGAACCCATCTTCTCTATTGGCCGGGTAAACTTCTCAGAGCTCTGAAAACGACTGCTGATCTCATTAATTATCGTTTTTACATTCTCTATCATTTCTGCCTGAACATCTTCATCAAGGTCCTGAAGATCCATTACAGGCTCATATGTGGCATAGAACAGTCCATTCTTCTGGGAAAGAGATACTGCCTCTACCTTCTGAAAAGCCTTTGCAATAACCAGATATCCCTCATCAGCAGGCTGCACGTATGTGATTTTAAGCAGGTTTCCTGTTTTATACAGATCATCTTCTGACAGGTCTGAAGGTTTTGTGCCGCTCTTCACTGTCAGCCCGATGGCATATACAGATTCGGCATTTTTCATGTCATTTAAAAGTATTTCTCCGGTGACTTTGTCAGCAAGGAATTTCGCCCGGCTCTTCGGGTAGACCACTACCTCAAAAAGCGGCATTACGATGCTCTCTCTGTAATCATCGGTTTGTTCTGGATACATTGTCAATCGTCTCATTTTTTTAAAGTTGTTTTTCAGTAGTCCGGGTTATTACAATTATTTAGTTTGAATTAACCTAACTTTTTCTCCGCCCAAAAAAATTACCACACCTTTTCAAGGAGGTTGATAAGCGTATCAATTTCTTTCTCGTCCAGAGAATCTGCCATTTTTTCAATGACTTTCAACAAAGCGTTTTCTTCGGCACGAGCTATTCTCCGTCCTTTTTCAGTCAGGCGAATGTAAAAAATCCTCCCGTCCTCCGAAGACTTTTCTTTGTACACGCATTCCATTTTTAAGAATTTGTTGACCATCTCTGTGATGGTTGGCTTTGAGTTTCTGGTGATTTTAGCAAGCCTGCTAAATGTCACTTCCCCATATTCATCTATGACCTTCAGATATCCGATCTGTTTCACAGTAATATCTGATAACCCGCATTCCGAGAAGATCTCACAAGAGCACTCGCTTTTGATTTTGACCAGGTTTTCAAAGACTATGAACAAATGCTCTTTTTTCTCAGTCATATCTTGATCAGTGATGTTAGTTAGGCTTTACCTAATTATATAGTTTGTGGTGGTGGTGGTGGGAAGTTTGGTCAGGGGTTGAAAGGTTAATGCATGAAGCTAATAAAGAAGAAAATATACGAACTCTAATTTTTTAGACCCTTTTTTGTGCTCCCTATTTTACGGGATTTTCTAAACTTATGATTTATTCTGCAACCTTCCAGCCCCCACAAATCAACTGAGAAATTTATATCTCGTGCTTCTCATACTCTTAGCATGATGCCCTCTTTGTTGAGTCCAGGGGAGATGCCTTCAATAGAAGGTATCCGAATTCCACTGAATTTCTATGTCGTGCTTAAAGAGCCTGTTCTTCTTGCTGGCATGTCTCGCCCACGGAAGTCTACCCCCTGGGAGAAAATTGGTAAAGCCGGTTTTTCAAACGTAGTCTGTCTCAACAGTCCAGAGGTTTATTACGACCCATATCCTCTCAAAGTGCTGTTCTCTGCAGAATTAGAAGACCTTTATTTTGGTTATAGTCCGGAAGACCCTGAAAGAGAGGAGGGGCTTATCAGGCAGGCAACTGCTGCTATAAGAACAAAAATGGATGAAGGAGAAGGTATTGTTGTACACTGCCTGGGTGGTATTGGTCGGACAGGCACAGTTCTCGGATGTGTGCTCAAGGACCTTGGTTTTTCGGCGGATGAAGTACTGAACTATCTTGATGAAATAAATATGCACAGAGGCTTTGGTGGGTGGCCGGAAACTGAATGGCAGGAAGAAATGGTACGAAAATATTAACAAAAATTTAAGATTTGTTTGATAACGTTTGATGAATTCTGATAAATATTTATAGGAGTGCTTTTTCGATAGATTTTGACGGTAAGCACTCCGAGTTTTTGGCTGGAG
>JBFHIK010000286.1:0-4018 GCA_041596555.1 Methanosarcina sp. | reverse complement strand
GCAAGCCCTGCAAGGACCCCGGTGCAGAGTTTTGTGTAGTCAAGTTTTTGGAGCGTATGGTGGGCGTTATTCCCTATCCAGACTGTAGAAAAGTATGAAAACAGGGAGGTCAGGAGGATAGCGGCAAAAAAGAGCAGTATTACCTGAAAACCAAGGGATCCGATCCCCAGGATTTCATTCACAGCAGCCATTGCCCCGCTGCGGGTCTTTCCTATAACCAGAAGGGCTACCAGCCCGAAAATAGCATTTGAAGTATTTACTCCGGAAACCGAGACGATGAACTCCTTTGAGCTTTCAAGCGTCTGGCGGTCAGCATAGGGGTCCGAAAAAAGAACGGATTTTTGCCCCCCAGGCACAGGTTCGGAGTTTTCTTTATTTATGGACCTTCTGTCGAAGTCAGACCTTACAAAGAGCCCTGCCAGAAGGGCAGCAATAGCAGACGAAACCCCGGGCAGCCAGGCTACAAGGGAACCTGCAGTACTGCCCGTTAATACTCCCCTCAGGATCCTTTTTCGGGAAAGTTCAAATTTTGAAATGGATTCTTCGGGGATCTCGGAACTTGTGAGAAGGCTTATAATGAGCTGGGATGCCCCGAAAAGTCCACTGAGGAGAGGGAGGAGCACGGACGCCTGCCCGAGAATTATGACCGGGACCAGCAGATTTTCTCTGGAAAAAGCAAAGAGCCCCAGAGCTCCTGTGATCAAAAACAGGAAGAGGGCAAAAGCTCTGGACCTGTATTTTGCAAGTGGACCCTGCCCCTCTACTTCTTCGCCTTTCTCGCTCGCAAGCATGATAAATACAATCGTGATCAGAACCCATGCCATATACTCTTGCAGGTAAGGGTAAATAGCCCCGAAGAAAAGTGAAAAAGGCAATACAAAAAGCATGGATGCAACTACCGAACCTGCACTTCCGAGGGCAGAGAGACGTACTGCTTCTGCACCTGCACCTTCAAGCAAAAGCCTGTGCCCTGGAAGGACTGCAAGTGCTGTGTCTCCGTCAGGCGCCCCTAAAAACACCGACGGAATAATATCATGAAACGTATGTGAGACCGCATTTGAAAGGATTATGAGGGCTATGTAAAAAGGGGCAATTCCCTTCTCAGCCAGAAAAGGGGCAAAAGCTACAAGTGCAAGTGCAAAATTGTTTGTATGTATCCCAGGCAAAAGCCCTGAAAATATGCCGAGCAGGTAGCCTGCAAGCACAGAAAAAAGGAGCAAGAATAAAGAAACTTCTTCCATTCAGCCGGCACCCCAGAAACTAATTACTTTAAAATTAGAGTTACTTCCAATAATAGTTTACACACTTACTATTAATAAGTTATTTTCCTACTGAATACAGTTTATTTTTAAGATAGTGCATTTGAAGTCTGAAACGGTTTAGTCGAAACTGATAAAACTATTAATTCCAGGAAGAAATCAGGACGAAAGAGAAGAAATCAGAATAAATAAACATGAAATAAACATGATGATAACAGAAACAATAAATAAAAGGAGATTGAAAAGAGAACAACAGAATGAATGAATGAATGAATGAATGAATAAAAAGAGAACAACAGACTGAATGAATAAAAAGAGAACAACAGAATGAATGAATAAAAAGAGAACAACAGACTGAATGAATAAAAAGAGAACAACAGAATGAATGAATAAAAAGAAAACAACAGAATGAATGAATAAAAAGAGATTGAAATAGAGCAGGAAACAGATAACAGAATAAAAAGATGAAAAAGATAAAATGACTCAAGTAAATTTGATTAGAATTTCAATTTAAGAGCAAAAAATTTAGCCCTTATATTATAAATAAATTTCCTTTGAAATAATGTCCCTTTACCGGACGGATGGCTTTCTGCCATAAGTTATAAATAGCAGAATTTACCCGCGCAAACAATTTTTGTTTACCTATTCGATAAACCACTTGAAAATTTTGAATGCGCTGTATTACATCAAAGAAAATGAAAAATCATTTCCACTTATGTTTTATACATAACAGTTATACTATAACATGTAGTTCTAAATGCTAATATTGAATAGGGTTCATGAGAGCATTTAGCAAAAAACAGCAGATAAGGACAAATGAGGTTCGCCATTCCTCAATCCTGTTCTGCGCAACCCGGAACCCCGCCCGGATAAGGTGACCACAGAGGTTTTTTGCCATTCCTCGGTCCCTGCCTCTGGGAGAGGTTTCACAGCCGGAAGCCGGAAATGAGGTTCGCCATTCCTCAACCGGCCCCCGCAGATATCAGAAGCAACGGAGAAGTGAGAGGCAAATCCCTCTCTAATACTATTTTTACCTCTCACTTCCATCCTGTTTTCTAACTATCTCAATCTGTTTTCTAACTAATTTCTAACTAATTTCTAATTATCTCAATCTGTTTTCTTACTAATTTCTAACTAATTTTTAACTAATTTCTAACTAATTTCTAACTAATTTCTAACTAATTTCTAACTAATTTCTAACTAATTTTTAACTAATTTCTAACTAATTTTTAACTAATTTCTAACTAATTTTTAACTAATTTCTAACTAATTTCTAACTGTGAAATCAATTCTCTTCTATTTCCAGATGTGCGGCATTGCTCCGTAACCATATCCCATAATTTTTGCTTCAGGGCATTTCCATGTTCAGTCTTGATCTTTCAATGTTCAACCTCTTTTTTTCAATCTTTACGCCCCTTCCGGAAGTCTTCTTTTTGCTTCCTTTTATCCCCCTCTCTGATTCTTTCTCTGATTCCCTCTCTGATTACTTCTGCTTCTTCAGACTCTCCCCGGCCTGGCTGTTCATCTTTCAGGTCACTTCCTCTCGCAGGCTGTGTCTCTTTTTTGTCACTTCCCCTTCCCAGCTGGTTATACCTCTTCTCATCCCCCTTTTCGGTCTTTTTGTTTTTTCCCCATGATTTTTCTGATCTCTTTTTGTTCTATGAGATTTTTTCATACTCAAAAGAACTTATCAGGATTCGATTCTTGTCGCTTTTCCGGAGAGAGCTCCTATTTACCTGAAATAACCTCTTTTTTCAGCTGCTTTTACCTTTTTGCCTGTTTTTCGGCTCCCTGCCCGGGAACATCAATAAGGACAAATTCCGCAGGTGAGCCGGAAGAAGCAGCCTCCATATGGACAGCCTGTTCCTGTTCAATGCGAGCCTGGTCTCCCTGTCCTATCCTCTGACCATTGACACGGAGTTCACCTGCAGAAATATAAATGAAGATGCAGCGGTTCTCCGGGGAATTAAAGTGAATAATGTGCTCCTTTTCTAAACTGGCCTGGTAAATTGATGCATCGGCGTTTATCTTCAGGGCGTGCTCAAGCCCCTGGCCTGAAGCAAGGGGAAGTAACTGGTTCTTCCACCCTGATGCCTCGAATTTTTTCTGCGAGTACGCAGGCTCAAGGCGGCTTCCAGAGGGTAAAATCCAGATCTGGTAAAAATGTAGAGGTCCATTTCCTGTGTTTAACTCAGAATGCTGTATTCCAGTACCTGCGGTAATGCACTGTACCTCTCCTTTTCCAAGGATTCCTTTATTCCCCATATTGTCTTCATGCGTAATCTCCCCTTCAAGCACAACTGATATAATTTCCATCTCGGAGTGAGGGTGAGTTGAAAAACCCCTGCCCTGCTGGACCGTATCATCGTTAAAGGCACGCAGACTTCCAAACTGGACGTTATCTGGATCATGATAATTTGAAAAAGAAAAAAGCATGTAACTCTTCAGCCATCCGGAATCTTCAAGATGTCTGGCTTCGGCTGGAATGATTCTTATTACAAAGAAGCCCCCTTTTCCATTTCCCCTGTATTTATTAGAATAATTGAATAATAAGTAAGGTCTGATTGCTGAAAAGGATATCCTTTTGGAAACATAATTTCGGAACAAAGTGGAGGAAACGTTTTGAAGCCGATTAAAAAATACTCCCGCTTCTCCAAAAGGCATGTAAAAAACCATATATACGAGGGGTCCCTTTCCTAAAGCAGCCTGTCACAATTAAAATTATTTATATCAATAAAAATTTATTTAAAATATTCCAT
>JBFHIK010000285.1:0-4022 GCA_041596555.1 Methanosarcina sp. | reverse complement strand
GAGAGGAAAGTCTTTCCAGTTCCCGTGCTCCCGCAGATAAGCATATGCCTGAAAATAAGGGGGTCGCCCAGCAAATAGTCGTTTCTCAGGTAATAAGCAACTGTTTCGGGCTCGGAGTGAGTCTTTACAAGTTCTCCTCCAACGCTGAGGTGCCCCAGGAAAACCCCCTCTTCCGGAATGTTCAGCCCTGTCTGGACTTCAAGCCTGTCCGTAACAGGCAGTATAGGAGTGTTCGGGCGGGGAATTCTGTCTGCCATCCTGCGCGTGAGCGCACTATCTGCTTTTTTCCGGTACAGGATGCAAAGGGGGTCAAGGCAGGCAAGGAACTTGTAGTCTGCCTCATTCACAGGGCTTGCCCGGGCATTCAGCATGCGTCTTGAGTGGATTTCAGTTGCATCATCTACTGCAAACTCCTGCCTGTACTGAAGTTTTCCTACCCTTGCAAAGAGCTTTTCTCCGCCCTCATAAGGCACGACAACATATGTCCCGAGCCTTATCTCGCTCCTGCGGGCAGAAGAAATATATCCTGTAATTGTAGCGCCGGAGGGGGTTATTTCCAGAGGCTCTATGCCGGTTGTGACAATTCCGAAAGCTTCATCCAGAGAGGGAGTAACTCTGCTGGTTTCGAAATCATAGTCATCAAATGCTTCAAAGGGAAGTTCATCTTTTCCAGAAAGAGTGTGGGAGGCTGTGGTTGAGCCTATGGTAGAACCTGTATTTGAACCAACAGTTAAAGAGTCCTGTAGATCGGCTTCCATTGGAACTTCAGATGAGGAAACAGGAAATTCTTCAAAATCCGGCAGCGAATCAGGACCGGAGGCTTCCGTTAGCAGATCCTTTTCCAGGTATTTCGTTTCCGGAACCTTTACCTCGGGACCCTTCGCCTCACTCGCGAGACATTCCTTTGGTCCTGCATTTTCGTCTGATCCTGCACCCTTTTCAGGTGCAGAAGTAGGTTTTGACTTTTTGGAAATAAAAGCCAGAATATCGGAATCTTCATATTTCATTGATATTACCCCACCGAGTGTCATTATAAGAGATATCAGGACTCATATTTTCAAAGAATTTATCGATTTCCTGCCTCTCCACTGCCCTGATTTTTGCGAGGTGGTCTGCCTTTGTGAGGGTAAGGGGAAACCCATTCAGAGAAAGGTCAAAGAGCACTTTTTTTGTAATTTGCATGCGCAGGGAATCGTCCTTAATAAGCCCATAAGGAGCTTCAACCTTAAAAACCACATCTGTGGAAGGCACGTAAAGCATGAAAAAACAAAGGGCATAATCCTCAGGTGAAAACTTATGCCTGAGCTTTTGCGAGAGCGCATCCCCGGCTGCAAGAGGGGAAGTCCCGTTAAGCAGCTTCTCGTAAAACCTGTTTGGCTGTAAAAACCAGCTGGTATAAGTAATGTAAGTATTTCTGGAACCGTTATACTTACCGTTTTTCCCGTTAGTTTTCGAATTCCACCCGTCCTGCCCCTGCCCTGATTTGCCGTCGACTTTGTGGGGAAAGAGAAGGTTTCGGAAAAACTGAGCGTCAAGCATCCAGGGCAGATCAAAACCTTCCCTTTTCTTCCGGACCCCGTCCATGATCTGCCTGTCAATCGGATTTTTTACAAATCCTATCACAGGGCTCCGCTTTTCCAGAAAATGGTCCATAATATCAATGTAATTCTGGAGGATTTTTCGGGCGTCATTGTTCTGCCGGATTTGCACTTCCTCGTCGTCCAGCACCATCCAGTACATGAGCTGTTTCGGATAAAGAGGCCCATCCATTATGAAAAAGCTCTCCGGCTCCAGCATGTCCTTCATGAAAAGCATGTGCTCGGATTCTGCAAGGTACATGGCAAAGCTGTGCACCATATCAGGAGCCTTTCTTTTCAGCTCGTCCGGAGCAATTGTGACCAGTTTTGCCCTTCCAAGCCCTTCATCAAAAGTTTCCCAGCCTGAAGTTGCCCGCATTGCTATCTTCTGCGAAGCAGAATAAGCAGCACAAACAATTGTCCGGCACCTCTGGATATCAAGATCGGTAGGTGTTGCTCCCAGCCCGCAATGGCAAAAATCCACAAAAAGCCCGCTATCATAGGTCCTGGGGTTTGTGCTCCCGCTGTCACAGGCATAAGTAACCGGATACGGGTCATCGCCCTGTGCCATCAGCTCGGTCCTGACAATCCCCCTAAAGAGCCTGCCCACAGCCTTCAGGATTACCTTCCCGTCAATCTTCAATTCGTCAAGCAGAGAATAAATATCAGCCGCCGTTTTTGACTCATCAAGCTCAAATGAACAGTCAATCCTCTCTGCAAGCTCCGAGATCTTATGCATATGCACAGGCTCAAGGGTCATGGATAAAAGATACTTCAGGAGTGATATAAATTTGTTGAGTGGAGAAAAGAAAAAAATTATATCAATAATTGTCGGACGGCCTGTTAGGGGTGAGGTGGCCGCCCGAAATTGATTTTTCGGTTTTATCTAAATTTCCTCAGTATAGCAAACCCGATCAGGAGGGTTCCTGAAAAACCTATCAGAAAAGAGGGGATTTTTGGAGGATTTCTTACGACTTCCACTGATCCTCTTGCCTGAATGTAGGGTTTGATATCTTTGGATATGAATACTTCTGGAGTTTCAAGAGGGGGGTTAATTCCCAGCAAGGAAGAGACTGTGTATATTCTTGGAGAGATATTGTCGAAGGTCTGATTTCCTGAGCTGGATTCCAAGCCTGACCCGTATGAGTTTTCGGCGGAGATTCTCAGTTTTTTCTGGGTTATCCCTGCAAGGCCCTTGTCATTTTCATAGGCACCTGCAAGGAGGAGGTAGTCTCCGGGAGGGAGTTCGAAGCTTTTTAGGAAAAGGGTGCTCTGGTTTTTTTCACCTATACTTACCATGCCGTTGCCTTTTCCGATAAGGGCCTGGATATTGCTTTCAAGTTCTCCTATTCCGGTTTCGGACTCAGATTTTATCAAGCTGGTTTCTAAACTTCTGATAATATCGATCCCGTTCACAATAGGCCTTATTCCGGTATTCATCGAACCTGAATTTGTACCTTCAGATGTTGTATAGGCATCTTCCCTTATCAGTACAGCCCAGTACGTATAATTCTTCAGAGCAGGTGCATTCTTCAGGTTCAGATTGACTTCAAAACTTTCGCCTTCTTCGAGGGTATACGGAACTCCGGCTACAAGTTCGTATTTGAGAACTTCGAAATAGTTCGCTAAAAGAATCTCTTTTTCGGATTCAGGAATTTTGGTTTCATTTCCTGCGAGGGTTATAAGGACCCAGTAACTGCCAGCCGGAAGAGGGCCAACAGTTAGGGGAGATAAGTCTCCGTATTTGTTCAAAGTCGCAGGTATCTGGATGTAAGATTCTGTATTATTATTGAAGACATCTTCAAGAGGAATCGTGCTTTCATTTATACCGTTTGAAATGACATTTTCAGGAAGATACGAGCTTTTTTCCTTGACAAGATAGATGTCAATTCTCTGCTGTCCGAGAGTTTCAGGCCCTCTATAGATTATTTTCACACTCTCGTTTACAGTATAAAATGAACGAAGAGAATAGGGATATGATAGTATGAGTTTCAGATTGTTCCAGCTACTACCCTCTGATTTTATTTCAGGTATTACCGACTCGTTTCCTTCGCTGTCATTCCAGTTGTGTACTTTTATTTCAGAATTCACTTCCCCATTTTCGAGGGATTTTGTGCCGTTGTATGTTTCAGTTTTTGATTCAATTTTCGCTCCGATAATTATTTCATTACTTACATCTGTTTTTGGTTCCTGATCATCTACTACATTACTTTCATCTGTGTTTTGATCAGAATCATCTACTACATTACTTTCATCTGTGTTTTGATCAGAATCATCTACTACGTTACTTTCATCTGTGTTTTGATCAGAATCATCTACTACATTACTTTCATCTGTGTTTTGATCAGAATCGTCTACGACGTCACTTGAATTTGTGTTTTGATCAGGATCGTCTACGACGTCACTTGAATTTGTGTTTTGATCAGAATCGTCTACGACGTCACT
>JBFHIK010000284.1:0-4025 GCA_041596555.1 Methanosarcina sp. | reverse complement strand
TTGGAAAATAGCTGGCTAATCCCAGACAATGTGGGTTCGAAAGCCCTCATGAAGCGTGAGCCGATACTATACTTGCAAGTTTCTTTCTCGATTCAATTTGTTGGGTAGAGAGCCATTCGAAGCCATTTTTATGGTATAGAGTTCCAGGTTGCTTGACATTTCACCGTGTTTTTCGGACTCCAGCTATAAAAACTTGACTCGCACGTCTTTTCTTTTTTTATTCGGGTGTTATTTTAGAGTAAGAGCCTGTCTGGATGCAAAACTATATATGTTTTGCATTATTATGCATAATTATGCGTCCTAGAAAAAGAAGGATGGTGGATTTCGAACATTCGGCAAGGCAGTTCAGGCCTTTGAGTCCCGAAGGTCAAATTTCCGAAGAAATCCTGCTGACAATCGACGAGCTCGAGGCCATGAGGCTCAGCTTTCTGGAAAACCTTTCCCAGGGCGAGGCTGCGGTCCGTATGGAGGTCCACCAGTCCACCTTTCAGAGGGCTCTGAAAAAAGCACTTGAAAAAGTAACTGACGCGCTTGTCTATGGAAAAGCAATCAGAATTGAAGGAGGAGATTACAGGATGCCAAGAGGAGACGGAACAGGTCCTTCAGGCCAGGGTCCGGTTGGCGGCGGAAGAAGCTGCGGACAGGGCAGAGGCCGAGGCGGACGGTCCGGCGGGCCTGAAGGAAACTGCGTATGTACTGCCTGCGGGCATGAAACTCCCCATATTCCGGGAGTCTCCTGCAGCCAGGTGAAGTGCGAGAAATGCGGAAGCCCCATGGTCAGGAAGTGAGTTTAAGGGCGCTCGAAAAAAAGAGTGGGAGGAAGGCACAATCAGTGCTCCTTTGTTACTCCATTTCAATTTGTCTTCTCAGGGTTGTTTTAAGATTTTTACCTGATCCTCACGACTGAATAAAAAATTAGACTGACTAAAAAAATTAATGCTAAATTAAAAGATACAATGAAGGGAGTTGGAAACAATGCCATATGGAGACAGAACAGGTCCGATGGGCCAGGGATCAAAGACAGGACGGATTATGGGTTACTGCTCGGGCAGTGACAGCCCGGGTTATATGACCGGAGGTCATGCGGGTGCAGGCCGGGGCGCTGGCGGTGTAGCCGGGCGCGGTATGGGCCGAGGTGCAGGCCGCGGAGCATGCAGGGGTTTCAGGTGCAGGAGAACCCCCGGTTTCGGAAGAGGTGGAGGATTTGTTGCCCGGGGTGAGTACCCTGGATATTACTACCCCGCACCTTCTCAGTCACAGACCGGGTCTGAAGCTGATTCCCTTGAAAACCGGATAAAGCTCCTGAAGCAGGAACTTGAAACCCTTGATGGGAAACTTAAAACTGTCAGGCTGCAGGAAAGCAGTGTAGAAGAATGAGAATGTAAGAATGAGAATGTAATAGAGAGCGTCGGAAAAGTCGATAATTGCCAAAATTTTGGCACATTTAAGCATTGGGAATAAATTCCAAAAGGTCTCATGATCCATATCTTTTGATTGGATTTTTCGACACTGTGTGAATTTTGGTATTAACTTCTGACTTAAACTTCTGACTTAAACTTCTGACTTAAACTTCTGACTTAAACTTCCGACTTAAACTTCCAACTTTTCCGACACTCTCAATATAAAGGAGTTGAAGGTAAATGCCAAATGGAAATAGGACAGGGCCAATGGGCCCCGGGTCAAAGACAGGAAGGAACTTTGGAGAACATAATTCCGGAGGACGCAAATCCGGATCCGGAGGTGGCCGTGGGATGGGGTGTGCCAGGAAGGGCAGGGGTTTCAGGTGCGGGAGTGCTCCTGAGTTTGTGAATTCCGAGGATTCTGCTGTTCGGGATACATCTCCTGGATACTATTACTCCGCACCTTCTCAGCCACAGACCTGGTCTGAAACAGATTTCCTTGAAAATAAGAGAAATCTACTGAAAGAGGAACTTAAAACCCTTTCCTGGAAATTTAAGGCCCTTCTGCCTCAGGGAAGCAATGTAGAAAAATAATTCTAAGGATAGAATCTGGTGGATTTTTCACTTTTTTCTTCCCTTATTTTGCAAAAAGGAAGAGTTAAAAAATGAAATCAAGAATCGTTTACGGACCACTTCTTTCAAGAAGGCTTGGGAGATCTCTGGGAGTAGATGTAATAAAGAATGCAGGATCTAAAAAGAACTGCAACTACGACTGTATCTACTGCCAGCTAGGGCACGTTGAGTCAAAACTCAAAAGTCCTGAAGACGTGAAGGAAGCAGTGACTCCGGAAGAAGTCTCCGAGAGCTTCCAGAAGTTCAATAAAGATATCGAGAACCTGGACTATGTCACATTTTCCGGGACTTGTGAACCTTCTCTGAACCTTTCTCTGGGGGAAATGATCCAGGGTATCAAGAAAATAAGTGGAGTCCCTGTCTGCGTAATAACTAATTCTTCTCTTGCGGGAAGAGAAGATGTCCGGAAGAACCTGTCTCAGGCGGATCTGGTTGTTGCAACCCTGGTTTCCGGAAATGAAAATACCTGGAGAAGGATACACAGGCCTGCCCCCGACATAGCCCTGCAGGAAATAATCGAAGGTCTGCGGGAACTTGCAAAAGCCGGTTCCGGAAAAAGGCTGGCACTTGAGGTCATGTTTCTTGAAAGTGAAACAGGTGAACCTTTGAATAGTACTGATGAAGAGGTCGAAAAACTGGTACAAACAATCAGGTATATATGCCCTGATGAGATCGAGGTTCTGACAGTCAGCCGTCCCCCTGCAGAAAAATGGGTGAAGCCAGTCTCTGAGGAGAGATTGAAGGAAATTGCGCAGCGCTTTGTTTCAGAGTTTGGAGACGAAAAAGTAAGACTGGTTTTAAAGGGAAAAAATAAAAGGGGAAGAGTTTTACACCGAGACCCGGAAGAGGAGGTTTATGCACTTCTTCTTAGAAGGCCCTGTACCTTCGAACAGACATGGCAGGGTCTGAGCATGGGTCCTGGACGCCTTTCTCCTGTCCTCGAAAAATTGCTTGGTGAAGGCAAAATAGAGAAAATAGCCTCTGAAACCGGAGAGTATTACAGGGCAAAATAAATTACTGAATACAATAATTTGCAGAATACAATAATTTGCAGAATACAATAATTTGCAGAATACAATAATTTGCAGAATACAATAAGTTACGGGTAAAGTGGAATAAGGAAGTGTGGATAAAAGGAATGCGATTGGCTGCGGGAAAAGTGATCACAGCCATCGGAATTTGAACCGTTGTCAAGGTTCTCTGAGGATGAGGAATGTCTCAAACTATTTTATCAGACTAATTTATTTAACCTTTGATATCTTTCAGATTTTCTTAAGTTTTTCTCCTGCTTTTTTACTCCTATTTTTGCTTTCACCTATTTTTGCTTTCAGATACTTTCTTCCTCATCCTTTGGAGGTAGCCTCTTTGCCAGTTCAGCATCAAGTGCTGACAGAGCTTCTTTGTTTTCCCCGGCAATTTTCAATTTATCAATAATCTTGTTGTCGTTTTCTTCTTCTTCTACCTGCTCTTCAACATACCACTGGAGGAAGGAAGCCGTAGTTTCATCTTTTTCCGAACGGGCAAGGTCCACCAGGTCGTTGATTGAGCGGGTAATGAACTGTTCGTGCTGCAAAGTCTTCTGGAACATTTCTATCGGTGTGCCGAACTCCATAGGTGGCTCCTTGATTTCCTTTAACTTCGCCTTTCCTCTCTGCCTGTTAATGTAATCAAAGAGTTTCATCCCGTGGATGGTCTCTTCCTTGACCTGTACCTTGAACCAGTGGGCAAATCCGGGAAGTCCCATTGACGAACTGTATGCCGACATGGCAAGGTAAAGGTAAGACGAGTACAGTTCCCTGTTAATCTGTTCATTCAGTGCTTCTTCCATCTTTTCGTTCAGCATTATTCCCCCTCACTTTGTTGAATCAATCTGATTATTTATTGTGCCCTATTGTGCCCATCTTTCTTTTAGGGGCAGGGTGCACGCACGACAAGCACCGGGCCTTTTGCATTCCTGACTACTTTTTCGGACACGCTGCCTATCAGGAAACG
>JBFHIK010000283.1:0-4029 GCA_041596555.1 Methanosarcina sp. | reverse complement strand
TGCCAGGACCTTAAACTTGAGAACAATGTCATTGACCAGGCAGACTTCGCAGGAATGTATCTTGAGGGTTGCCAGAATGTCGGGCTTATGAGGAACTCGGTAAGGAACATAGGATACATGAGGAGTTATGCTTATGACTTTTCAGGCGTAGAACTTCTGGATAACACCGTTCAGAATGCTACAGAAGAATATTCCTATTATAATTCTGTAAATTCGAAGCTTGTTAGAAACGAGGAAAATACCCTCATAAGGGAGAACACCCTGATAAACTCGAACCTGGTACAGAACAGGAGATCCTATGGTTTTGGAATCTATTCAGAAGACTGCCAGGACCTCAAACTTGAGAACAATGTCATTGACCAGGCAGACTCCGCAGGAATTTATCTTTATGAATTGGGGAATGCAACACTTGAAAGCAACACTATTAAAAACTGTGTGATTGGACTTATTGATTTCATGAATGACAACTTCAGCGTGAGGGACTGCTCCTTAAATAACTGTACTTCCGCAGGAATCGTGATTCAGAACTTCGATAAGGTCCCTGGGACCGGGCATACAGTTGCAGGCTGCACGGTAGATGGAAGTGAAATCGGGCTGCTGGCAACAGGAGAAGGTACCTTTGCCGGGAATACTTTATCCGAAAATTCTTACGGCATGGTGCTCTATAATGTGGGTAACAGCCTGATATATGGTAACACACTGGTCCGGAACAGCCTGGCAGGACTTGTCATTGACTCCGAAGAAGACAACCTTGTGACAGCCAGCGGGCTTGTAGGGGACCTGGAAAGTCCCGAGAGCGGAAATAACATAATTTACAACAATTACTTCAACAACATAAACAACACCCTCATTAGTAGTACGGCAAACAATTCCTGGAACATCAGCAAAATCTCAGGGGAAAGTATAGTTGGAGGCCCGTACCTGGGAGGCAATTACTGGGCAAATCCCAACGGCACTGGCTTTTCCGATAACTGCACGGATGCTGACGAGGACGGTATTGCAGACTCTTCCTATGAATTCGTAAACGGGACCTTTGACTATCTGCCCCTTACGGAAATTCCCTCCACAACAACTACAACAAAGCAAAAAAGCTCCGCCAATTACATTCCTTCAAGTGGAGGAAGCACAGGTGTTACAGGCATTGACATCGCACAGAAAAGGGTTGTTGCCGGGTCCAGGGCTACCTTCAGTTTCAATAATCCTGTTTCCGGCATACTGGACCTGAGTTTCACTTCCCAGCATTATTCCGGAAATGTCATTGCAAGGATTGAGGTGCTTGGGGACGGAAGTTCCGGAGAAACTCCTGAAGGAGAAGTCTACCAGCTGATGAATATACTGGTCGGAAACGAAAGGTTCGAAAGTGAAAGCAACATCAATGGAGCATCCATTAATTTCAGGGTATCCAAAAGCTGGGTCGAAGAAAATAAAATTGATGTTTCCACCATAATAATAAACAGGTTCCACGACGAAGAATGGAATGCGCTTGTCACAGAAATGACATCTGAAGACGAAGAATACTACTATTTCACGGCAGAAACTTCGGGTCTCTCTCGTTATGCAATTACAGGGGATAAGCTCGGTACCGAAATAATCACTCCGGCTGAAGTGGAAGAAACCGGCACAGTTACCGGAGAAGAGCAGGAGGATGTCAAAAAGAGCACACCTGGATTTGAAAGTCTCTTTGCGGTTCTTGGAGTCCTTGTTTCGGGGTTCTTTGCAAAGAAAAGAGTTTTTAAATAAACAATTTGGAAAATAGGGGATATTACTTCATATTCCCTGATTTTCTCTTCTTTTTTCCTTTAAAACTTTCCTGGCGTAAGGGTCAGTCCGTAAAAATCAATTACAGAAGGACTTTAGTACATCCAGGGTTTTATCTTTGCAGGCGGGAATCCTCTTCCTCGAAAGTTCCGGCTTTCCCGGAAACAGCAGAGAGGGGACAAAAGCCGTTCACTTCCCGAAAAAACAATAAAATAACGTCCTTCAAATTATATGAGGATTTTTTTATATGATTTTAAAACAATAATACATGTCATGGAAAGGGATGTATACCGGATATCTCCTGAAGATTAATAAAAAACTCGAGACATTAAAGCCGCTATCAATATCAAAAAGTTTGCACTTGAAACTTAATCCAGGAATACCCGTGGAACACGGGGCAGAGCCTGTGGCTTCGTGGAGGTTACTCCGGAAAGTCAACTACCCGCTAAATCTAAAGATTTAACGGATTTCCTGCTGAGGTGTTAGAAAGCTGGAAGCCTCTTTCCCAAAAATCTAAGCCGCTAGACAAAGATTTTCGGGAGGGGCAGTTCACAATATAGAGAGAATCATTAGAGAGAATCATTAGAAAGAATCATTAGAAAGAATCATTAGAAAGAATCATTAGAAAGAATCATTAGAAAGAATCATTAGAAAGAATCATTAGAAAGAATCATATTTTATGGAACTTTCGATACTTTGCCGACATGTCTATCGGGGGAAAATAGTATGCAAATAACTCCATTTTTTGTGAGAGGAATAGCACACAGTTCATATATTCTTGCCGGAAAGCAAAGCTGTGCGGTCATTGACCCGCAAAGGGATGTAGATATCTATATCAAAGAGGCAAAATCCAGGGGCCTGAAAATTACTCATGTTCTGGAGACTCATCTGCATGCAGATTTTGTTTCCGGGCATATGGATCTTGTTGAGCTTACGGGAGCAACTATCTATGCCCCTCAAACTGCTGGCTGTGAGTTTGAACATGTAGGGCTCGTTGAAGGGGATATGTTCGAAATAGAGGACATGAATGTACGTATCCTGGAAACGCCAGGGCACACCCCCGAACATATCTGCTATGTGGTTTCGGATACATCCAGAGGTCCTGATCCTGCTGCTGTTTTTTGCGGGGATACACTTTTTGTCGGGGACGTTGGCAGACCAGACCTTTTTCCCGGAAAAGCCAGAGAACTGGCTTCCATGCTTTACGACAGCCTGCACAAAAAACTGCTTTCTCTTCCTGACTCCTGCGAGGTCTATCCTGCACACGGGGAAGGCTCTCTCTGTGGACGGGCTATGGGAGCCAAACGTTCGAGTACAATCGGATATGAACGCAAATACAACTATGCTCTCCAGTTCCCTGATCGGGAGGGGTTCATAGAGGATCTCACAACAAATATGCCTCCGGCACCTGACCATTTTAGCCGCTGCACCGAAATCAACAGGAAAGGGCCCACAAAACTCAAAGAAATTCCGCCACTAAGGGAGATCCCTCCGGAGGAGTTTTTCCGATTTGCCGGAAGGGACGATACAGCAGTTCTTGACAGCCGCCATTATGATAGTTTTGGAGGAGAACATGTCTCAGGCTCCTGGTGTATCGACCTCCGGGGCAACTTTGCTACCTACGCAGGCTGGCTCCTGCCCCCGGATAAGCAGATCCTGCTCGTCTCAAATGATGAGGAAGATGCAGGGAAATCTGCTGTCTGGCTGCGCAGGGTGGGGCTTGACAGTATTGTAGGTTTTCTGAAAGGAGAAATGTTTGCCTGGGTAACTGCCGGATTAAGGGCTGCCCATGTGCCACAGTTATCGATTCCTGAACTCTATGAATGGGTCAGAAGTAAAAATCCTCCAGTAATTTTAGATGTTCGGGCTCCTTCCGAGTATGAGAATTTCCATATAGAACATGCAGTAAATATTCCGGTCCAGGAACTGAGGGAAAGGTACAGGGAACTTGAGCCTGAAGCTGAGTATGCAGTAATTTGCAGCACAGGGCACAGGTCAAGTATGGGGTGCAGTATTCTCAAAAAACACGGATTTTCCAGGGTGAATAACGCTTCAGGCGGAATGACTGGATACAATGCTGCGGGTTTCGGACCAGAGTGCCCGATGTGCGCTCTTTCCTGGGCTGGAAAAGCAGGCAGGAAAGTGGCAGAGATCTCCCGGAAAGTGAACTGAAGATATGAATATTAGTTCCATTATTAAGCGCATCTTCCTTTACGGCAACAGTGCTTTCTGGCCCGTTTTTGCCAGTTCCCCTTTCAACGTTTTCAGCCC
>JBFHIK010000282.1:0-4036 GCA_041596555.1 Methanosarcina sp. | reverse complement strand
CCTCGGTCCAGAAAGAACTAATCTGGAGTGCAAAGCTCCTGAGCATCCCTGTGATCACAGCCACCCAGATGTTGATCTCCATGACCGACAACATAAGGCCCACAAGAGCTGAAGCTACAGACGTTGCCAACGCCATTCTGGACGGGACGGATGCGGTCATGCTCTCGGAGGAAACCGCAGTTGGGAACTACCCGGTAGAAACCGTGGAGATGATGGCAAAAATTGCAAAAACCACCGAAAACTGGCGCTCCCGGACGAAATGGGGGCTTGACACAATGCTCAAGGGCATCACGGATCAGGAAATGTCAGTGGACGAGGTAATCGCCCTCCAGGTGCACGAAGCCCTGCAGAAGCTCACGGTGGCAGCCGTACTGACCCCAACCCGGAGCGGAGCGACCCCACGCCGGCTTTCCCGCTTCAAGCCCGAGCCCTGGATCCTGGCTTTCACCCGTTTTCCTGATACCGGCAGCCGCCTTGCCCTATCCTACGGAGTTTATCCGGTAATCGTAAAAGAAACCATTGAAAACTGGGAAAAAGAGACCACGGAAAAAGCAAAGGAACTGGGATTTGCAAAAAGCGGAGACCTTGTAGTTTTCACCCAGGGTCCTGCATCCGGAAAACCCGGTGGTACAAACATGCTCAAGATCCTGACTCTGGACTGAACTAAAAATCGGGCAGAAGCTTTCAAAAACAGAAATTGAGACTTAAAATTCCGAATTTATCCCGGAAACTCTTTTTTTGTAAGAAAACAGATACGAAAACTTTTTCAGGACAATAGATTTAGATACGATGTGTGTTTTTTACACTCAGAATAATTTGTCTTCTGTTATGAGGTTTCATTTATGAAACAAAAGAATTCAGCAACAAAGAACCAGAAGTATCTGGCCATCTTCCTGGCCGCAACAATGTTTCTCTCGGCCTTTTTGATATATTTCACGGCTACAGATAGTAATAATGATGTCCCCATTCCCGAAGTTGGGAATGAGTCAATGATTCTCTTTTCCCAGATACCGGGTAAACACGTCCAGCATGAGTTTAACTCCATTATCAACGGATTAGAAATGTCACCTGACGGAGTAACGAATGCTGTGTACGTTGACTTTCAAAAAACAAAGGGAACGCCCTTAGAAACCATCTTTGGAAACGAGCAAACTATGAGTGACTCATTCTCTTACGGAGCTGATGTTACGAAGAGATATGGTGCAAGTTATGGCAATGAGAGTGGCTTTGAGCTGCACCAGATTCCTGAGCAGACGATTAGCGTGCCTGCGGAAACACGAGTGATGCCATATGAAGGATATCAAATCCTTGACAGGACAAACGGCACTTACAACATCTGGAACGTTGTTGGAAGCCCTGCAATTATAGGTCCCATCCAGAATGTGGCGGGCATCATCGATATCCTTGAAGGAAACGCAACAGCTACTACCGAATACAACCAGATTTTGAGTCAGGCAGAGCCTGAAGGGAGCATCTATCAGGAAGTTGTCAAAAGAACAAATACCTCCGATATTCCCGCCGAACAGTACTACAGAGATCTCAAAAAGCTGGACGACGGAAGTTACACGCAGACCTCCATCTACCTTGACCCTGAGCCTGAACTAAATGAAAAGATCAAAGCTTACCAGGCAAACTCAAGCGAACGTGGAGTGGTCTACAACGTAACTACTCTGGATAATATTACTAAACTGGTAATAAGTTCAGACTTTGAGAGCCTGTACAACGAAAGTGCCCTGCTTTCAATATAAGCAGGCAAACTTTCTTTTTTAAATTTTTTTGATTTTGTTTATATCTTCTACATTTTTTCTTCGGGCATTTTTCGATTGCTTTTATTTGTTGGTTTCTGCGTTGAGCGTGAAAAGAACGGCTAAGTATAGCAAATGACTTTGCATGGGTTAGAAAGATCTATAATTTAGTCCGCTTGAGCAAGCGAAGTTCACTGCTAAAAACCATGAAGTAGTTCTCTTGAACGAATCTTCCTTATAAAAACCATGAAGTAGTCCTCTTGAGCGAAGCGAAAAGGACCGCGTACTCCCGAGGCGCAATTCGGGCGAGGCGCAATTCGGGCGAGGCGCAATTCGGGCGAGGCGCAATTCGGGCGAGGCGCAATTCGGGAAGGACAGAACAAATAGGTTGAATAAATAAAGAAAGAGAACGTAATTAAATAAAAGTGAAAAAAATGAGGTGAGGCTCTGGGACTTTCCAGCGTATTCGAAAGGATTTTCCTGAAAAAGATAGATGGAAAGAACTCCCATGACTGGCTTGAACTGGGAGCAAAAGAAAAAGACCCTGCAAAAAAGGTAGAGTATTTCAGAAATACCGTAAAGCTAAAACCGGGGTTCGTAGGCGGCTGGACTGTGCTTGGGAATGCCTATGCCGATCTGGGAGCGTATGAAAAAGCCATGGAATGCTACAACCAGGCTCTTTCGATATGCCCAATGTATAAAGAAGCAAAGTATAACAAGAAAAATCCATTGGTCATCGGTTAAGAACTTACTTCCATCCCCCAATAGTGTTTTTCATTTCACCTTTTCATTCAAACAATTCTTCTCTGAATCTTTCTCTGTTTACATGTGGATCCAGTGCTTGGCTTTCATATACACTCATCACTGTTTCAAAAGTTCGTTCAATTCCGCATCTATGCAGAATTACGGTCAATAAATTTGATGCATTTTCAGCAAATATTATGCTCCATCTCTCCTGAGTATATCGAACCATTTTTTCAGGCTGAACAGTCTTGTTTTTTACAAGTGAATAAATTCTTCTGCTAACGATTAGTGTCAACATTGCTGTCCATATTAGAGCCTCAATTACCTGCACATTCTTTGTTTCAAGAACGTCAAGAGCGTATTTACTTTTCAATTCCTTAAACAGCAGTTCTATGTCCCATCTTGCTCCATATAATTTTGCAATGTCTTTTGCATTCAAAACATCTTTCTGAATATTTGTGATATATATGTGATGCTTTTCGTCCTCATCATTATATACCGCAACAAGACGTACACGCATCTCATCATGTTTTTGCTTGCCGTTATATGCTCTTCTTTTAAACTTTATTTTTACAACTGCATCAAGATCTTTTCCTGAAAGTTGTTTAATACACTCACTAACAGGTTTTCCAGCTAGATCTTTACTTTTTGTTTTAGAGAGTCCCTCTTCAACAGAAACAAGGATCGGATCCATATTCTTCTTAATTCTTGAGACAAAATATCCCCCATTTTCTTCAACTCTTGCAAACATTTGATTTTTGTAAAAACCAAGATCAACAAGAAGAATACGGTCTTTGATCCAGGGACCTATTTTCAATGTTTTTATTTCAGCTGTTCTTTCAGAGTACAAAGCAACGGTTTTAGGTCCGTTAGCAACTGCACTTACCATAACCCCTACTTTTACACCTGCAGCTACTGTTCTTGCTCTTGCTGCTGGAAACTTATCTGCTAAAGAGGAGTGAAGACGAACAATTGTGCTATCCTGAATGAGAACATCCTGGAAGTTTTCGAGTTTCTTGCTAAGTTTTCTACCAGGTTCTTTTGCAAGCTCTTCTATGCCGTGGATAACACACTGATGAAGAAACTCCACAAGTTCTGGAGTGAATCGATAGTACCAGCTGCTGTCGCTCAGGGTTTTATTTGATTCTTTTTCATAGTCTCTTTTTAAACTGGCAAGTGTACGCTGCAAGCGTACACCAAAACCAAGAGTTAAAACCCAAAAGATGATGACAGGGTCAATTTTACGTTCACGTACTATCAGACCAGTTTCTTTGGCAGTTTGCCTTAGCCACTCTTCGGGAAACATTTCCCGAAGAGAGTCTTCAAGAGTAGGTGGGGGACGAGGGGACATAGATGCACTAATATTTAGATTATTATTATAAAAACACATACGAGAGTGATTCTCTAACGCTTAACCGATGACCAATGGAATAATATCAATCGATTAATCAGGCCCCTCCAGAAAATTAAAAATTGCATTTAATCGGGAGGTTCATGGAGTTATGCTTCCGAAAATACAAAAATCATTGCAGTAAAATCGCAAAAAT
>JBFHIK010000281.1:0-4049 GCA_041596555.1 Methanosarcina sp. | reverse complement strand
AATCGAAGAGGTAATGGAAAAGCTTCTGGAGATGATTGAAGAAAAGCGCCTTCAGTCTTTAGAAGAGGCATCCTCAGATGAGCCGGATGAGGAATTAACTCTCTGATTCCTTATCTCCTGCTTTCGGCAGGTCGACATAAAAATCTATTTATTTTTTTCTCCTGATATCGTTTTTTTCCGAACTTTTAAAAGGAAATAATAGGGTGAGAATTATTTCAGGTTGTTTTCCTGATTTTGTCCCTGAATTTAAGCGTAAATTTTGTGCCGTTTCCTTTTTCAAGTTCTATGCTTCCCTCTATCTGATTCACAAGAGCATTTACAAGCTGCAAACCAAGGGTTTCCGTGTTTCTGAAATCGACATCATCAGGAAAGCCCTTCCCGTTGTCTGCAAAGATAAGAGTAAATTGTTCAGGCATCTCCTTACCTTTGTCAAGAATCTTCGGAATAGGGGTTTTACCTGGGATTTCCTTTTCTTTTACTGTTTCTCCGGTTCCTTCTCCGAAAAATTCAACATTTATTTCTCCTCCTTTTCCCTGGGGAAAAGCATATTTGATGGAGTTGGTGAAAAGTTCGTTGATTATAATGCCCAGAGAAACTGCTGTGTCAACACTGATACAAACTTTTCCTACATTGAGGTTTACCCTGATAGCAAAACTCTCTGTACTGTATGAACTGAGGAGATCCGCTATTAACTTGTGGATATAAGATGAGAAATTAAGAACGTCGAGTTTTCCTGATTCATAAAGTTCTTCGTGTATAAGCGACATTGAAATAATTCGGCTTTCACTTTCCCTGAAAGCTTCGATAACTTTTCTGTCACTGAACTGTTCAGCTTGCAGGTCAAGCAGAGAGGAAACTATTTGCAGATTATTCTTAATCCTGTGGTTGATCTCTTTTTTCTGGAGCTGCTCGGCTTTTGCAAGGGCTTCTTCTGCAACCTTCCTTTCGGTAATGTCAATTACTACCCCCTGAAAATGAGTTGTGCGATCTTCTGTGTCCCTCTGGATGAAAGTCCTCTCATCAACCCAGCGCAATTCTCCTCCTTTTGTGCAGATCCGGTACTCCATCTTGAATTCCTGGCTTTTGTCTTCAATGCAGCGGTCAAGCTGTTCCTTGACATTTTGTATATCCTCCTTATGGACAATATCGCCGTAAAGGATTCTTCCGGAGGTGAAATCTTCAACCTCATACCCGAACTGGGAGACATTTTCAGACACAAAATCCGCAGGCCATTTTTCCTTGTTTCGCCATAAAAAAACGACTGCTGGACTGTTATTGATGACTATCCAGAGCACTTTCTGCACTTCAAGGGCTATTTTCAATGCTTCTTCACTTTCCCTGAACATACTGCAGATGCCAGGAAGCACGTCGAAATCCTCCGATACGCCCGCAAACTTTCCTTTTTTCCTTTTGTAGATGGCGGTAAGCTCCTTTGGAATCACTTCTTCCAGTTCATGCATCGAAGAGCCTGAAGTTTTTTTATCTGGATAGTGTGAATCTTTCCAGGAAACAAGCTCATTGCGGTCCTGAAAAGTCTGGCTTATATCTTTAAAATAAGCCGGATTCGGGACCTCATCAAGCAGGGATTCTAAAAAATGTGTCCTGTCCTTAAGTTCGGTATCAATCCTTTTACACTTCTGGATTTTACGAACCAGGGACAGGACATACCTCAAAAAACGTACTTCTTCAGGGTCAAACCTATTCCGGCTGGTTCTGTAAAGCGTAACAACCATACCGGGTTTTCCCTGGCTTCTTATAAATACACTTATCCCGCCGGCGAGTTCATCTAACTTATCAGGTTGTCCAGTACATCCGATTTCCTGAATCGAAGGCTGATTTTCCGGAAGGTCAACACGGTCGTGAGAAAACTTGAAAATTCTGCAGAATTCGGCTTTGAGAGCAGAAGCTACCATCTTTGCAGTCCGGTCCATCGGGGTCTCAGAAAATGCTTCTTGCTTCTTTTCTTTCATAAATAGTGTTTCCTTTTGCTGTCATGGGGGCAAGATCTATTCCGTGGATATGTGTATATTCGTTTTCCGTGAGTTTAAAAATGAGTGAGTATTCTTTTTATTTCTTTTTACTTAAATGTTTAAAGTTTCTTTTTTCCATTTCGCTTTCCTAACTTTTAAATAAATATCTCAAGTTATTTTTTGTCCAGTTTCTATTCCCCACATTTCCTGCAGTAATAACTATGCCAAAAGCCCTCCTTTTGCTCCCAGATTCCAGATTTTTATATGTAATTGATCGATCTGCATAAAAAAGAACACGAGTAGGATATATTTAATAATAATGTGATAATTCAATTTCCTAATTATGAATAATTATATTTAATTCCATACGGAAAAACCAGTTTATATACTGAGAACCTGCTTTCGGCAGGTCGACATAAAAATCCATTATATTTTTCTATTGATATCGTTTTTTTTCAGAACTTTTGAAAGTCAATTTGAATCAAAATTTGCTAAACGTTAACCATAACATCATTTATATATATTTAGAAGGAATGAGATAAATGGCAAATATAATTAGACATATAGTCTACTTGACACTGATTTTTAACTTAATCTACAAAAAATAACAAGCAATAATATTTATATGTTAGGGTGTGCTTGCTGCCGAATGTAGGTGAGAAACTCTCTTTTCCCCGCAAACAGCCTAATTTTAATGGTATAATGGAATAATTTTTATGGGCTGCCCCCAATCTTTAACTGGAAATTTTAACTGGAAATTTTAACTGGAAATGAAAACTTGTAGGAGATTAAACTCAGGTGATAATCTTGTCCAAAAAACAGGTACTGATACTATTACTTCTCACAGCCGCCCTTTTCGCTTCAGGTTGTATGGGTGAAGATGGAACAAAACTATCAATTTCGAGAAATGATACCGAAATAAATATCAGCCTCCCCGAGCAATCCGAAGGCAACTGGTGCCCTGTAGGTTCTCAGGTCCAGGTTAAAAATCCCACCACCGGAAAAGCCCTTAATATGAAAATTACCGGCACCGAAGAGTTCGAAAACAAAACTCTTTGCAGAGCCATGATCGAAACCGGGACCGAAGAGAACACTACCACATACGAGTACATGTGGTCACAGGACAAAAACACCACTATCTGGACAAAGTACGGGGAGGACGGAAATATCTCAATAAGATACATCTATGTGGATGGAAAAAAGACCATCATTTATGGAGAGGGAAGAACGATTGATTTCGGGATAAAGATATAAAGAAACGACATTAGCTCCTTTCTATTTATCTTAGGACTTACGCAGTTGAACTTAAAAACAAAAACGGGAAACACTTAACTGTATAAATCTCTCTATTATTGATAGGACCGCATGTGCCTGGTTTCATCCTTCAAGAGCGTAAGTCCTATATCTATAATTTTCTAAAAACTACATGGTCATCGATGTCTGCAATTATAAATATATACTTATGATGAATTTATGTAATATCTGTGAAAACTAATAATAACAGAAAAAAATGATCATGTAATAAAAAAAAGTGGGTTGCCTGAATGTTGCCAGAAACTGCGGTTCCCTCTTTTCCTCCGGTTCCTAACATATCCGCCTCTTGATATGGCAGGTAGCCGGATTGCTTTCCTGAAACTGCTGATTCTTTGTTTGTTTCCGACACCCGCTTGAAACCAGTTTTCAGATTGCAAGAGGGTGGTGCGAATGTTGACCAGAAACCTTGCGAGCTCCCTGGTTTGTTTCGACACCATATTGGGCGGCTAGAATGTTATCCAGAAACCCCTGGTGGGCTTCCTTGTTTGTTTCTGACACCCATGCCTTCTTTCTCGGGGTTTCAGACTTCGAGGTCTGCCCCAAGGATTCTCGCTTCGACAGATCTTTTCTCAGCGCTCGACTTACCGATTGTGGTCCCGAGCAAAACGATCCAGCCCACTGGAAATAGCATAAGCAGAAGGCTATAAGCGGCAATTGCTGTTACTATTGATTTTCCTGCAAGCTTTTTCAGAGTATCCATTGGTAATCCACCCCTGGCGTGGTTGTCTTTTTGTTGTTTTTGTCGTTTCAATAGATGTGTAATTT
>JBFHIK010000280.1:0-4051 GCA_041596555.1 Methanosarcina sp. | reverse complement strand
TAACAGAGCCTTCTAACAGAGCCTCCTAACAGAGCCTTCTAACAGAGCCTCCTAACAGAGCCTCCTAACAGAGCCTTCTAACAGAGCCTTTATACAGCGGGAACCATGATTTTGAATCTCAGTGGAACAGCCCCTTGCTGGAATACCAGATTTTACTGTCGGTTGTGCAACTTTACTTTCACCATTGATTAAAAAGAAGGCAGAAACATAGTGAAAAAATCACACAAAACTGGCCATTGTGCCGGAAAAATAAAAAAGGAAGGGTAAAAACAATCTTAAAAGGGAAGAGAAAAGAGATGATGAATTGGGAATGTGTTTTTATTGGGAATATTTATTTAAATTTGAAGTTTTGATCTTGTAATTTACTGCTGTGGTCGTCGATTTTTCATCTGGTCACCCGGTTTTTCTCGAACCAGGAAAAGGAGTGAAGGTTTGATACTAACAAGTGAGATACAATATTGAGGTGAGGTTTGTTCTGTATGCTTGTTTGTACTTATCTTTAATTGATCTGGAAAATTGGAGGGAGGGGATGTATCTTCATATCATCTCCTTTTGAGTTTTTCATCATCTCTTCTCTTACTTCCCGTCTCTTTCGGATTTCCTATCATCTCCTTTTGAACTTTCTATCATTCGTTTATTATCAAATCTGTTATTGGTTCATTATCAAGTGTTTTAACTGTCAGAGGTTACTCAGCACTGTCTTCAGTGCTGTCATTGGTACTGTCATCAGTGCTGTTGTCTGCTTCAGCGGGGGGCATGGGACAGCCGCAGTCTCCGTGCTGCATCGGGCCACCGACTCTCATTCCGGGCATTCTCTGGGAAGAAGACATGCTCCTCACAAGGTCTTCGAGGGATTCTGCTCCGTTGATATCGTCAATCAGGGAAGTAAGTTCTGTGATCCTGCTGCTGAGATTCTCAGTCATGTTGTCATCGGTTGTGTTCTCGCTCTCACTTACTCTGGCCTCAAGGTGTTCAATTTCCATATTGAGTGAGTCAACAGCCTGGGTTTGCATATAGGTGAATACAACGTTCTGCAGCTCTTCCGAACTGGATGCTGCACTTATGTCAGTGGACAGGGTTTCAAGCTCGGTTATTTGTTCATTGAGCATCTCAGTCATATTTTCATCAGTCGTGTTATCCAGCTGACCGTCAAGCATTTCAGTCATATTTCCAAGGAAATCGACCATTGATGCCTGGACGTCGGAATAATTTTCGTCAGTTACGCTCTCAACCTGGGTTAAGCCGAATAATCCGGGCATTCCGCCGGGTCCCTGGTTCATCCCACATGGTTCCTGGTTCATTCTTCCGGGTCCCATATTCATTTCATCAGGTCCATTCCCATTTGCCGGCTTTTGACTGGCCAAAACTTCATGGAGTTCGGATGCATCGGATGCTTTGCTTACATTAGTATAGAAGCTTTGAAGCTCAGCAATTTGTTCACTGAGAGAATCAAGTAAATCCGCCTGAACATCAGCGTAATTTTCATCGGTTATGTTCTCTGCAGGAGCAAATGCAGGTTTGTTTTCGGAAGCAAAAGCTCCTGAAGGGATAATACAAAGTACCATTAATACCGCTGCAACACGGGAAATGGAATTGAATAGTTTTGTATTTTTCATACTATACCTCTATTTTATTTCTGTATTATGTCCTTCAGGCCCATTATTTCTGTTTTAGGTCCTTCAGGTCCATTATGTCCGTTTGTCCGTTTGTCCTGCGGGCTACTCACCTGCTGGCAGTCATGAGATAAGCGGGCTAAAATATAAACTTACTTTCAAGAATAAAGGATTAAAAGCAATTTAATTTCAAAAAGAAGCTTTATAAAAACTTATAAGCATCAAAAAAACTTAAATACCCAGGTTTATACTAATTAAAACCCTTAAATGACGTATCCGCCAGGGGACGGAAATTACATATTTATCTTCATAAGAGCTCCAGAGCGCAGTTTTTTTTCAAAACCGTCCTGACCCTTCTTAGGAGAAGTGGGAAATCATGAGAAAATACGAGAAATCGTACTGTTGCATAAAAGAAAAATATTTCCATTACCAGGGCTCGGTATCAACGGTTTCCTGCCAGCGGAGAATAGTTATCCGGATAGGATATAAAGCCATAAACAATCGATTCCCTGGTTATAGATATTAACTATTATTAGACATAGATGATGTGTTTAGATATATAGAGGCATAAAAACATTTAGCCCCACAAAAACCCACAAACCCCCACAAAATGTGCCATTACTATACAAATATTTATATAAAGATTGTCGCATATTCTAAGTATGTTTAAAATTGATCCCGAAACGCAGATATTAGGAATCTGCATACTTATACTAATTATTTATATTGTATACAGGCTGATTCCAATTTTATCGGCTAACAGTTAAAGGTACAATTATTATTACAGAGCCGTTCGCGTTCATGACTGTCCCATATTTTTTATGAATAGTGTTTACTACCGCCAAATAGTTATGAAACTCAAAATCAATATTCGAAAGCCACCTTCATACGTAGAAACTATACATTTGAGCCGTAGAAGGCTCGCTCCACTATTTACCAGAATCACCTTACCAGAAGTAACTTTACCAGAAATCACCGGTCTTGAAAAATCCCCCTCTAGTTCTAAACTCCCTTTCAGAAAAACTCCCTTTCAGAAAAACTCCCTTTCAGAACCCGGGCCTATAAAACCAACTCGTAATTCCCATTTTTATATTACGTTGAAGAAATAGTAGTTTATGCCATCAGAAAGCAAGGATGCCGACTCCTTCAAAGAACTCAGGTGGAACGACCTCCAGGTCTGGGCAGGAGAGAAAGCCACTGCGAAGGGAATGAAGTACCAGGACGAAGAAAGAGTAAAAGAGATTAAACAAACCCCTGAAGGCAGCCTCATAGCCCGGGTACAGGGAACGAAAACATATTTCACGGAAGTTTCCCTGAAAAACGGGGAACTGAGTTCCACCTGCACCTGTCCGGTTGAACATGACTGCAAACACGGGGTTGCCGCTGTACTTGAATACCTTGAACTCACAGAGCAGGAAGAAGAAGTTCCCGTTGCTTCCGAAGGGGACCCGCTAATTATAATGGTCAGACAGGGATCTGCCCTGAAAGTAGGAGAGACCCGGGATTCGTATCAGGTTTTCCGGACAGAGCTAAGGGAATACCTGGAGCAGATGGAAAAAGAGGAACTTGTTGACCTTTTGATAAATTTATCCGAGAGGAATTCCCTGCTTTCCAGGCACCTGTGGGACATGCTAAACCTTGCATCGGGGGACACGGAGGAGACAATAGGGAACATATACTCCAAACTGGAAGAGCTCTGGGGGGAAGCCAGAAGCTATGATTACAGAGATTATGACTCTCCCGCCCCTGATTTTTCGGACCTGAGGAACCGGCTGGAAAGCCTCCTTGAAGCCGGGTATGCAGATGAAGTTGCAGACCTGGGTATGAGAATTCTGGAAGGGTATGAAGAAATAGCCCCTTATGATGAAGAGGGGAATATTGGCATGGAGATTGGCGAATGCATGGAAGTGGTTATCAAAGACCTCCTGCAGTCCGGAAGCCCGGCCCACGAAAGTATGCTTAAAGTTCTGGATTTTGAATTAAAAGACGAATACGGGATTTTTGACAGCGATACCTTCTGGAATTCGGATTTTCCAGTTGAAGAGTGGAGCCGCTTTTCCGAAATCCTTAAAGAAAGGCTCGATGCGATCGACAGCGGGGAAAATCTATCATATTCCAACTGGGGTCGGGACCAGCTTGCTGAACGGAGGGCCCTCGCCCTTGAAAAAGCCGGGCTTTACGAAGAAGCTATCTCCTTTTGCGAAGAGGAAGTCGAAGCTGGAGAGGATTGGAGCTGTGTCCGGCTAATCAAAGTGCTGCTTTCCGCAGGGCAAAAAGAACAAGCAGAAGAATGGATCTACCGGGAAATAAAAGAAACCAGGAAATCTTCCCCGGAAACTGCCTATGAACTCTTCCGGATCCTCCTCGAAATCAAGGAAAAAGAAGAGAACTGGCTCTTTGTAGCAGCTCTACATGCAGAAGAGTTTTTCAGGTACCCT
>JBFHIK010000279.1:0-4058 GCA_041596555.1 Methanosarcina sp. | reverse complement strand
ACAACCGCCAGGACTTCTGGACAACCACAAGCAACAAGCAGCTCAACTTTGTGCAGCACATCCACACGATCCTCAAGACCGGCGGCCAGGCAGCAGTTGTACTTCCGGACAACGTCCTTTTTGAAGGCGGAGCAGGGGAGACCGTCCGCAAAAAGCTTCTTGAGACCACCGACCTGCACACAATCCTGCGCCTTCCGACAGGGATTTTCTATGCAAACGGCGTAAAGGCAAACGTGCTTTTCTTTGAAGCAAAACCCGCATCCAGGGAGCCCTGGACAAAAGAAGTATGGATCTACGACTACCGCACAAATGTACACCACACCCTGAAGAAGAACCCGATGAAATACTCTGATCTTGAAGACTTCATCGAGTGCTACAACCCGGAAAACCGCCACAGCCGCAAAGAGACCTGGATTGAGGAGGCTCCCGAGGGCAGGTTCAGGAAATTCAGCTACGAAGAAATCGTGGCAAGGGATAAGACGAACCTGGATATTTTCTGGCTCAAAGACAAAAGTCTCGCTGACCTCGACAACCTTCCTGATCCTGATATTCTAGCAAATGAGATCATCGAGAATATGGAGGCTTCCCTGGCAAGTTTTAAAGAAATAATGGCTACAATTAACGGTGAAGGTGAAGAAATATAATTGATTCAAATGCCGATTATGTTGAAGGGAATAAAGCTGAATGGCATATGCTTAATTCGAGTTCAATAAGGGATGTCTATGCAAAATGTGAGACACCTTCATTATTACCGGAAATGGGACTATTCAATACTATAATCATACTTTTGATCGTGGCATTCATGGTAAAGAGAAAATTATAAGCTTCTATTCTGGTTCTTCGTTGTTTTGTGTGGATCAAAGCTATTCACTTGAAACAGGGAAGAACATTTTTTTCTTTCCCTCTTTAAACCTTTTTTCAATACCTTAACCGTCTCTAAAGCCCGGCTGTTAAAGCCTGAATTTGACAGTACCCACTAATTGGTACTGAAAATTTCCCTTCTTTTTTGGTCCAGCTGGACTTGACAGGCTATATAAATTTGTAAAAATGTATTAGATTTTCTATGCAATTCCATTTCTTTTTGCTGCTATCAAGCTATTGATCCAAGCTATTGATCCCGTCAAAATTCGCAAAATATAATTTTTGACTCCATTTATCTTGAACTTGATTGTAAGTGTCAAATCCCTGCTTGATTCCAGACAGAAAAATCCTTCTCTTCCGTTAATCAGTGAAGCTTTCAGGAGTTCTATGGCTTCTTCGTCACCAGGCTCTTCGAGCTTAGTTCTAAAAAAGTAATCAATCTCAATCAACTCATTATTTACTCTGAAATTCTTAGGAAGCCATAGAGCACTTATTTTTATATAACTGTCAAATTCAGGTTCCTATAAGGTAATGGCTAACTTTCTAGCCTTTAAGCGTAAAATAGACCCCTTTAAGCGTAAAATAGACCCACCAGGTTATTTATTATCCCCTTTTTATCCCCTGCTGGAATATACCTTTTCGAAGGGATTTATAAAAAAAGCCAATAAGAAAAGAGGTATGATAAATCAGATAAACCAACACTTTCGTATCAAATATGAGGTTCCTGACTATAGCGTTTTTCGAATACATCAGCAAGACTTATTGACAGCTGCTCTCATAGTCTTCAAATAGGAAAACCTTGTTCGAACGTAGTGTTCCAGCCCATATTTCCATTCCTTGCATTCGGGCCGGTCTTTGTTAATGAAAATAGCCTGGCGGGCGCAGCCTCCCATACAGATGGGCAGCATCTTGCATTCTACGCAGTCTGGATACTCGAACGGCTCCCAGGTCAGCCATTGAATCTCGTTGTTTTTCTTCTCTTGTTTTTGTCCTGTAAGGTCGCCGATTTTTCCGATGCTTGCGGTTTTGTTGCCTATTTCTGTCCAGCACTTGTACATGTCCCCGTCGGGGTCAAGCACAAAAGCATTCGTCCGGTTGGCATCGCAGGCACGGGCAAATCTCGGATAAAAGGATTCTTTGCCTGCATCAAATCCCATCTGGTTTAAGTTTTTATAAAATTTCTGGTTTATTATCGAGAATTCTTCTGTCAATATACAGGAACTCTCATACGACTTACATCCTGCTGTATAAGGTATAACATGGCCCAGATAAATGAATATGTCACTAAGACCGTTGTCCTTTAACACATCCAGAAGGGTATTTATATTATCGATGTTGGAGCGGTCAGTGTTTACGCGGATGTATGTCTCGATATCGTTTGCCTTCAGAAGTTTGATTCCTTCAAGAATCCGGTCAAATGTAGGTCCGTTGCTCCCTTTAAGCATTCTGCGGCTGTTATGCACTTCGCGAGGCCCGTCCAGGGTAATATGGATAAACTTAATTCTGTTCTTCTTAAGATTCTGCACGGTTTCAGGATCTTCCGAAATCAGATAACCGTTAGTGATCATGCCAGCAGAATATCCGACTTTATTCTCTTCTGTAATGGCAATTATTTTCTGCGATAAATAAAAAATAGTTTCTTTTGCCAGGAGCGGCTCTCCACCGTACCAGGTTACAAATACATCTTTCCCCGTCTTTACTATTTTTTCAATATAGTTGAGTAAATCCTGCTTTATACTGTCTGGCATAAAAGTATTTTGACCATCGTTCCTACTCTGGTTTTTATCTAATTGTTCGTAACAATAGGCACAGGCAAAATTGCAAGCTAAAGTGGGAGCAATAACCAATCTTACTATCTCGCTGTCATACTTGTCGCTGTTATAGGCAAATTTGACCGTTCTCAGTTCATCGGCAGTGTCGTCAACAACGAATCCTCCCTTCTGTAGTTTATCAACAAACTGTCTTTTGTCTTCTGGCAGGAGAGCGTAATCAAACTGAGAAACATTCAATAAATCTATGCGGCTCTTGCTCACTTCAGCTAGTGCTGTTGTAAGGCTGTTAAAGATCATTACTTTTTCTGGGTCATCGGTTGACCAGATAAAATTATAGATGGATGGTTTCATAGTCCTAACGTATATTTACCCTACTACCTATACTGCTTTTACACTCACAGAATCCACAGCCTCCTACACCATCGCATCCAACACATCCACCATTCATTCCAGTCAGTTTTTGGGGTAATACCAGGTAGATAACATCGGCAGATTCCTCTACGACTTTAAGTTTCACATCTGCTTGAGTCTTCAGGCCAAGTTGTTCGATTGCTTGATTCGGATCGTCCAATAATGCTTTCTTGAATTCCGGGTTCAACTCTGCTTTAGAGATAATATGTTGCTTGAACTCCTCGCGGGACAGTGAGTCAGTCTTTTTTATTTCCTTTTTAATTGTTCCCATTATTTTTACCTCCTCTCAATTGTCAGTAAATGATTTTATTTTTCCAACTTATTGTTAATAAGCTTAGGAATCCTAAAAAAATAAATTCAAGTTCCACTCTGGAAGTGGATCTATAATTAAATTTTTTAAAAGAATCATCAAGGATAGTATCAGTGACTGTAACTTAAAATTATATTATTTCGTTCCTAAGTAAATTTCAACTTTTATTAATAGTAATACTTTTTTATTGTATAAACATTTAACTACAGATATAATTATTAGTATAATATGCTAGAAATATATCTGTTCTTTGTTTAATCAGCAGTGTACCGAATATACCGTCCTTCCTGCCGGGAACAGGGTATTGTCAGTAAACCAGAAACACCTCGTACATTCGGAGCATGTGTTTACGGGCTTGCTCTTTATCACATGATTGGCAAACTCGGGGTCAACTAACATGCCCCTGCCAAAAACAGTAAAAACCGCATAATCATTTTCATTTAAAAATCGTACCTGTTCTCCGTGCGGATTTCATCGACTGCAATAACTGGAACGTCTACTTCTCTTTTGATCTCACATCCACTCTAGCCACAGGACTGCCTGTGAAACCTTCCCGAACCGGATTTACTGGAGATCTCGTACTAAATCAAATTGCGTGCGGCCACCCCACCCTAAACAGGCTGTCCGACAATTACCGTGGATAATTAGAGTTTCCGTTTTGAGGATATAACAATATTTTTATAATTTTATAATTTTATAATTTT
>JBFHIK010000278.1:0-4079 GCA_041596555.1 Methanosarcina sp. | reverse complement strand
TTTTTAGTTAACCATTTTTAGTTAACCCTTTTTAGTTAACCATTTTTAGTTAACCCTTTTTAGTTAACCATTTTTAGTTAACCCTTTTTAGTTAACCATTTTTAGTTAACCCTTTTTAGTTAACCAGTTTCAAATGAGGTTTTGTCACTTTCCACAAAATTCCTTATTTTCCAATAATATTTGATGATAAATTTCACTTATCTTTGCTATTACTGCGGGCAAGTTTTTAGAAATAACAGTAGAATACTCTGAAATTATTTCTGTTCAGCCGAAAACGTTTTGTGGATATATTTATGTGATATTATATTCATTGTTTAAGGAGGATTTTGTGGTTCTGGAGTACAAATTGCTTATAGGGGGGGAGCCGAGAGACTCGTCAACCGGAGAAACTTTTGATGATGTCAATCCGGCAACTCTTGAAAACCTTGCCACGGTACAGGTCGCCGGAAAAGAGGATGTGGACAGGGCAGTTGAGGCTGCTGAGGAGGGGTTCAGAGTATGGAGCGAAGTTCCGGCCCCCAGAAGGGCTGAAGTGCTCTTCAGGGCGGCTCGCATCTTGCAGGAGAGAAAGGAAGATCTTGCCGTACTCATGACCGAAGAGATGGGAAAGGTGCTGCCCGAAACAAGGGGAGATGTACAGGAAGCAATAGACATTACCAATTATGCCGCAGGAGAAGGCAGGCGGATGTTTGGGGAGACAACGACTTCCGAACTTAAGGACAAGTTCTGCATGACCATGCTCAGGCCGATAGGAGTTGTGGGTATGATAACACCCTGGAACTTTCCTATTGCAATTCCAAGCTGGAAGATCATGCCAGCCCTTATAGCAGGAAATGCTATCGTGTTCAAGCCTTCAAGCGACACACCCCTGCTTGCAATTAAACTTGTAGAAATCCTGATGGAAGCAGGCCTGCCTCCGGGAGTGGTAAACATTGTGCCAGGCCCCGGAGGAAGCGTTGGAAAAGCCATAGTCCAGCACCCCCGAATAAAGGCAATCTCATTTACAGGAAGCCTTGAAACCGGAAAATGGATCATGGGGGAATGTGCAAAAACGATAAAGAGGGTTTCTCTGGAACTGGGAGGCAAAAACCCGGTAATTGTCATGGATGATGCCGACTCTGGACTTGCCCTTGAAGGCGTGCTCTGGGGGGCTTTCGGGACAACAGGTCAGCGATGCACGGCTACGAGCAGGCTGATCCTGCACGAAAAAATAAAGGACGAGTTTATCTCAAGGCTGCTTGCAAAAACCAAATCTCTCAGAGTAGGAAACGGGCTTCTGCCTGAAACGGATATCGGGCCTGTAATTAATAAAGCCCAGCTTGAGAAAATTGAGAGGTACGTCAGGATAGGAAAAGAAGAAGGTGCAACTCTCCTCTGTGGAGGAAATGCTATAGATCCCGGGCTTCCTGGTTATTTTTTTGAACCGACTATCTTTGCGGATGTCACGCCGGATATGAGAATTGCACAGGAAGAAATCTTCGGGCCTGTGCTCAGCATCATTACGGTTTCAGGGCTTGAGGAAGCAATTGAAGTTGCCAATAACACCAGATATGGGCTTTCTTCGGCAATTTACACTGAAAGCGTTGGAAACGCCTTCAGGGCGATTAAAAAGATCGAAGCAGGGATCACATATGTCAATGCCCCTACAATAGGTGCCGAAGTCCATCTTCCTTTCGGGGGCGTAAAAGGGACCGGAAACGGTTTCAGGGAAGCCGGGACAGAAGCTATCAAAGAATTCACAGAGGTAAAAGCCGTGTACATAGACTACAGCGGCAGGCTGCAGAAAGCTCAGATAGATACGGAATAAAATATGGGAAGAGGGGGAAGCATTCTGGATAACGATAAACCGGAAAGGCTTGAAAAATGGAAAAATTTGGAAAAAACAGAACGATCAGAGGACGCGATGAGGAAGCTGGAAACAGAAATTGACTTTTTCGAACAGGAAAATGGATTGAGTGATGTGGTTGGCCCAAAAGCCAGGGAGATCATAGGGCAGGATTGCAATGTAATATCTGCATGTGTAGCCCGCCCCTATCCCCTGGTTGTTGACAGGGCAAATGGTTCCATAGTCAAAGACATAGATGGAAAGGAGTACATCGATTTCATTGCAGGGATTGCTGTCATGAATGCAGGCTACTCAAATCCGGAGGTTAAAGCTGCCATCTCAGCCCAGCTGGATAAAATGGTCCACTGTGGATACGGGGACTTTTTTGCCGAGCCTCCATTAAAGCTTGCAAAAAAACTACGGGAACTTTCAGGCTACTCAAAGATCTTTTATTGCAACAGCGGCACCGAGTCTGTAGAAGCTGCAATGAAACTTGCTCTCTGGAAGACGAAGCGCCAGAACTTTATTTCATTTTATAACGCTTTCCACGGCCGAACCCTGGGTGCTCTTTCTCTGACCTGCTCAAAACTCCGGCAAAAGGAACATTTCCCTACCATTCGTACAGTGCATACCCCCTATGCCTACTGTTACCGCTGCCCCATTAATCTCGAATATCCTTCCTGCGGAGTCGAGTGTGCAAAGCAGATTGAAAACCTCATTTTCCGGAAAGAACTTAGT
The DNA here is from genome assembly GCA_041596555.1 of Methanosarcina sp. GTDB lineage: Archaea > Halobacteriota > Methanosarcinia > Methanosarcinales > Methanosarcinaceae > Methanosarcina. The sequence continues at coordinate 1,516 of JBFHIK010000278.1, read as the reverse complement.
CCAGAGGACACTGCTGCCGTTTTTATTGAGCCAATCCAGGGAGAAGGAGGCTATATAGTCCCGCCCCCGGAGTTTCACAAGGAAGTGAGAAAAATCTGCACGGATAATGACGTGCTCCTTGTAGCCGATGAAGTCCAGACGGGCTGTTTCAGGACAGGCCCTTTCCTTGCAATGGAAAACTTTGAGGTAAGGCCTGATATTACCTGCCTTGCAAAAGCCCTTGGTTCAGGCCTCCCTATAGGCGCAATGCTTGCAGATAGAGACCTGATGGACTGGCCTCCTGGCGTCCACTCAAACACCTTTGGCGGAAATCTCCTTTCCTCAGCTGCAGCTCTCGCTTCCCTTGAATTTCTGGAAAAGGAAAATATAGAAAACCATGTCAGAGAAATGGGGGCACACATCCGGCAGCGCCTCAGGGAGCTTCAGGAGAATTTCCCCTGCATAGGAGACGTTCGCGGGCTCGGCCTTATGATAGGTGCAGAAATCGTAAAATCCGACAAGTCCATAGACCCTATCCGAAGGGACAGGATCGTCAGGGAAGCATTTAAAGAAGGAGTCCTGCTCCTCCCCAGCGGAGACTCCGTAATACGCTTCTCTCCACCCCTCGTCATGACCGACGAAGAGGCTGACCTCGGGCTCGATAAATTAGAAAAAGCGCTGAGGAGAGCGGCGAGGTAAAGGCAGAATAAAAGTGCAATATATGACTTTTATTTAACCGCATCAGTGGACGAAATTCTGATAAGAATAGACCGGAGCAAACTTAATAGCTGTCTCCGGTCTTTCTGTCACCGTGCAAAGCCGGGCTTTTCCAAAAAAGAATATACAGAGATGAAGAATATAAACCAGGGTATCATAGGAAGCGTATTTTATCTCCCTGAAAATTAGATCAGTTTATCATACCCATGCTGAAAACACATTAAAAACCACCGGAAAAGATTTTCCTGAAAAAGCTTGAAAAGTTATGGCTTTTCAAGTTTCAATATTCTTTTTGGACTCAATTTCTTTTAACTTTTCTGTTACATCTCACATTTCGATCCCCTTTCAAAAATAAGGTTATTTTTGAGACAATTGAACCCTAATTTGACAGAGGCATACATTTTATAATGTATCAATGGGTTTCATGCTTCTTTTTTCTTCACATGATTAAAATTTCTATATAGTATCTTTTGATTTTAGATAATTTTCATATTTTCTAAAGATGCTGCGCATATACAATGCGTTTTTTGTAAGGAAACACTGTACTAATTAGTGATAACTGTAAACCATGGGATTGAATAATTTTATGGTGTCAGCTGAGAAAACAGAATCCATAATATCAATAAGTTATGCATGAATCTTATAATTCTGCGAAAATTCCTGCCCAGTCTATAAAAAATACCACAAAGTTCGTACTGATGGTATTTATGTTCCATCAGGTGAAAATGACAACTTAATTGTTCAAAAACTTACAAAAAATAAGAGTTCATTTGGTATTTTTGGATATAGTTTCTTAGCAGAAAATAGTGACAAAATCTCT
>JBFHIK010000277.1:0-4082 GCA_041596555.1 Methanosarcina sp. | reverse complement strand
CAGGTTTACCGATGAGAATTAGATTCTCAGAATCTGATTCTCAAATGAAGTAAATACTCGAAGGAAGCCCCTTCCTCAGCAGGCGTTAGCCTGACAGGGAGGGGTAGTTCACTTATGAAATACCCTATTGTGCCTGATTATCCCTCAGGCCAATAAATTCTTCTGACTAAAGAGAGCATACAGGGAAGAATATTTTTAAAATTATGTATATAATACTCTCTGAACCATTTCTTTTACAGAATTACATCGGTTAAAGGACTGGTTTTCTCAAGATCTGAAGGCATTGAAAGTTGCTTTATTTTCACCTTTTCGGCAGCTAAAAGTCAATTACCCCTGAGCTAAAGACTCAGGGGTTTGCTGTTGAAGGTTTATGAAAGGGAACAATAGTGAGGGTTAATAGTGCTCAGTGATACCCCGTTGAAAACAAAGATGATCCTCTATACCGTGCTCGGGGTTTTTCTAATCCTTACGGCTTCCACAGCTGTGATTATTTCCACGGTTACAACGCAGGAAGAAAAGCTGGCCTATCAGCAGTCAGTTGAAATGGCTTCCAATTATGCAAACCAGTTTGATGCGGACATGAAAGCCAACCTTGCCATTGCAAGGACGATTTCCACTACCATGGCAAGTTACAAAACTGGGGACCGGGAAGAAGCTCTTCTGATTCTGGAAAACCTGCTCCTTGATAATCCTCTTCTCCTCGGGACCTATGTAGCTTTTGAGCCCAATGCCTTTGACGGGAAAGACGCTGAATATGTAAATGCTCCTGTTCATGATGAAACTGGCAGGTTTGTCCCTTACTGGAATAAAATTAATGGGACTGTTGCAGTTGCACCTCTTCTTCATTATGACCATTCGGATTATTACCAGCTTCCAAAAAATACGAAAAAAGATCTGCTCACTGAACCCTATTTTTATGAAGGAGTCTTCATTGTAAGTTACGTTTCTCCTATCATTAAGGACGAAGAATTTGTCGGGATAGGGGGAGTGGACGTTTCCCTTGAATATGTGGATGAAGTGGTAAGTGAGGTCCGGACTTTTGATACAGGATACGCTTTTATGGTCAGCAACGCGGGAATTCTTCTGTCCCATCCGACCCACAAGGACTGGATTGGAAAAAAGAACCTTTATGATTTAGGGGGGGAAGAACTCAAAACAGCCTCTTTAAATATAAAAAACGGGGTCGGTGGGCGCCTGGAAACAACGGACCCGACGACTGGAAAAACCGTTATTATGTTTTACGAACCTGTTGAGACCGGAGACTCTGCGTTTGTGCTGGTCGTCCCGAAAGAAGAAATGCTTGCCGGAGTTACCGATCTGAGAGACCGGCTTCTTATCATCTCTGCAATTTCAATTCTGTTCATGGCGGTTCTTGCTTATATGATTGCGAGATCCGTAACAAAACCAATTAACAGAATTGTTGATGACTTCAAGAGCATTGCTGAAGACGCGGTTAAAGGGAAACTCGATGTAAGGTCAAATACCGATGTGGAAATTGATTTTCGGGAAATTCCAAGTGGTCTGAATGAGATCCTCAATGCTGTAGTTGTCCCTATCCGGGAAACCATGCGGGTAACCAATGCCCTTGCACAGGGAGAGTTGAAGGAAAGGGTCAATGTGGACGTGCAGGGGGAGTTCCGGGAACTTGAGGACACGCTGGATAAGTTTTCAGAGACCCTTAATATGATTATTGACGACTCGACCGCCGTGCTTACAGCTTTTCAGCACAATGATTTCAAGCGCCCTATCCGGATACAGGGACATGGAGACTTCAAACTCCTGACTGATGGGATTGAAGAGACCCGTCTGGTTCTTGACAGGGTTACAACCCAGCGCAGAGAGGCGGAAAAAGCCTTAATTGAGTATGCGAGAAAGCTTGAACACTCTAACAGGTTAAAAGAAGAAATGGAACGAATAATTAACAACAGCCCTGTGATTGTCTTTTTGTGGAAGTATGAGGAAGGCTGGCCAATAGAATTTGTCTCGGAAAATGTTTCAAGGCTTGGATATGAAATAGAGGACTTTATCTCAAAAAATATTCTCTATGCAGACATTGTCTATCCGGATGACCTCGAAAAAGTGGAAAATGAACTTTCCAGAAATGTGGAGGAGGGCTGCGATGCTTACAACTCAGAGTACCGGATCTTTACCAAATCCAGAGATGTCCGCTGGGTGGATGAGAGGACTTTTATCCAGAGGGACGAAAAAGGCGAGATACACCTGCAGGGAGTCATCCTTGACATAACCGAGCATAAAAAAGCTGAAGAAGCTCTTTTGCAGATGGAAGAAATCCGCAAAAAAGAGATTCACCACAGGATCAAGAATAATCTGCAGGTAATTTCAACCCTGCTCTACCTCGAGTCCGGAAATTTCAATGATGAAAAGGTAATTGAAGCCTTCATCGAAAGTCAGCACAGGGTGAAGTCCATGGCTCTTGTCCACGAAAAACTTTATCAGTCTGAAGATATGGTAAGTGTGGACTTTGCAGATTATATCCAGAACCTCGCAAATTACCTTTTCGGGGCATATTCCGTGGGTGACAGAAATATCAGCCTGAGACTCGATGTTGATAACGTTTTCCTCGGAATGGACACTGCAGTTCCCCTGGGCATTATTATCAATGAACTTATCTCAAATTCCCTTAAACATGCCTTTTCGGAAGGGGAAAGTGGAGAGATCTGTGTCTGTCTCAAAAAGGAAGAAAACGGAAAGGATGACAAAGGAAGCAAGACCGGATTTTCAGGAGAGTGTTTTTCACTTATTGTCAGGGATAATGGCAAAGGTTTCCCTGAAGATATTGACTTCAAAGAGACCGAATCCCTGGGCTTGCAGCTGGTTGTTTCTCTTGTGGACCAGGTTGAAGGCAGAATTGAACTCGACACGAGCAAGGGAACCGAATTCAGGATAAGGTTCCGGGAATTAAAGTACAGGCAAAAACTATGACTGCCGCTATTGATCGAGTTGCAGCGGCGAATCGGGCAGAAGCTGCAATCACGAACAAATAAGGCAGGATGCTTTTGACTTTAGTCATGAGAGGAATGCCGTCAATTTTCTGGCATTCTTTTCATGTTTGGATTTCTCCACTCTGCTCTGGAAACGAATTTCCTCCGCAGGTAACAAGAGAAGGAGATGAACTAAAAACGACCGAAAAAAGGCAGAATTAAAGTGATTAAAAAAGAAACTACTTGAAGATTGATGAAATGTTGGACAAAAAAGGAGAGGGTTCTTTCCCCTCCTTAAAGGCCTAAATGTAGAAATAAAACTTAGCCTTAGAGGAAGTAAAAAGACTTACTGCCCCTACTGCGAAGTAAATTCTTATCATACAAAGCAAATTTTAAAGTATATTATTTTACTGAGCCTGTTACAATACCATTTTACGACACTGTTTTACCTTAATCTTCTTACTTTTACTTCAGGGTTCTCCACATTGCAGCAATTCTCTCTATATCAATATGCGTGTAGCCTTCTTCTTTTATGGTCCATTTAAGGCTAAGGACTCCGTCCTTACATTCTGCAACAACTCCCCTGTATGTGGTACCTCCTCCAATATCAATTTCGACGTCTTTGCCCATGTAGTACTTTTCAATGAATTCCTGTTTCACGATTATCAACTCCCATATTTTTATCCTTCCGGATACAGAAAAACCCGCAGGTGTTTGTTAGATTATAGTTAATATCTAATTAGTATCAGGAAAGTATATTATAACTTGAAAAACAGAGATTCTGAACATAGATCAGGATTACGTAAAAAAAGTTGAAATCCGGCTCATGAAGCCGGTTATGATCTATCGGGGTCCGATCTGTTTTTTTCCAATTCTCCCTGTTCTGATACATCCTGTTCTGATACATCCTGTTCTGATACTTCCTGCTTTGATGCACTCTTTTCTGATGCACTCTGTTCTGATGCGCTCTGTTCTGATGCACTCTGTTCTGATGCGCTCTGTTCTGATGCGCTCTGTTCTGATGCGCTCTGTTCTGATGCACTCTGTTCTGATGCGCTCTTTTCTGATGCGCTCTGTTCTGATGCGCTCTTTTCTGATGCGCTCTGTTCTGATGCATTCTGTTCTGGTGCGCTCTGTTCT
>JBFHIK010000276.1:0-4091 GCA_041596555.1 Methanosarcina sp. | reverse complement strand
TTAACCGGCAGTTCATTGCCCTGAAGGGTCGTAATGTTAGTCATGTTAACAACATCTTCTGCCATCAGCTTCTCACCTGCAACATGGTAGAGGAGAATGTTCCTCAGGGCATCTGTGTCGTTAAGGAGAGCTTCGACGGTTCCGTTTGGAAGGGCTGCAAAGGCATTATCTGTCGGAGCAAAGAGTGTGTACGGACCTTCCCCCTTCAGAGTTTCAGTCAGGTTTGTGGCATTAAGGGCTGCGCGAAGGGTTTTGAATCCTTTCAAAGTTGCGGTTTCTATGATATCTTTTTCTTCAGATGGGCCTTCAGGTGGGATTAATACCGCATCTATGACATGGATAACGCCGTTGCTGGCATTTACATCCTGCAATATGATCTGTGCATCTCCTACAAACACTCCTTCTTCAGTGACATTAACCGGCAGTTCATTGCCCTGAAGGGTCGTAATGTTAGTCATGTTAACAACATCTTCTGCCATCAGCTTCTCACCTGAAACGTGGTAGAGAAGGATGTTTTTCAGGGCATCTGTGTCATTAAGGAGCCCTTCGACAGTTCCGTTGGGCAGGGCGTTAAAAGCCTCATCTGTCGGAGCAAAGACCGTGTACGGACCTTCCCCTTTCAAAGTGTCAGTCAGATTTGTGGCATTAAGGGCTGCGAGAAGAGTCGTGAAGTTTCCAGCCTGGGTTGCGGTTTCAATCAGGTCATTTCCCTCTGGAGGCGCTTCTTTTGCGACCTTGATCATCGCCACATATTTTGCTTCTTCCAGGACCGGTTCTCCTCCTTCTTCAAGGGTGTACAGGAATTTCACCTCATCCCCGTCACTCACCTGGTTCATGCCGATATTATCAGGGGCATGGACGCCGTTTATTAAGATGAACCATTTCTCCATGGTTTCATTGTTATTCTGGTGCCCTTCTATACTTTCAAGTATCAGGGACTTCTCTGTCATGTTCCCGGTATCATTTCCGGCCATTTCCCCCATATCGGATACATTGAAATCAAGTCCTGTTGCAAAGAGAGCTCCGAGGTCTGTGGAGTTGGAGATCTCATAGCTTGCAGAGACGTTATTGCTCGGCACGAAGGTAAAGGTGCCTTCTGTGAGAACAACCGTGTTATTATAGAGGACCATCGCTGAATTTTCGTCATCCTGCGCCGAGGCGGTGCAGGTAGCTGCACTTACAAGTAAAAGAATAATTAAAGCATTTGCTAGACGGTCTAATCCTGATATAATCTAAATTCCCCCACTATTTTTCTTTCAGCAGATACTAATTCCGTTTTAATAATTATGAACCCCGTTTTGATCTGGCTGAAAATTCGCAGTGTTTTAATGTGTAAATTACAGTCATATATATCATACAAAAAGTATTAGTATTTTCCTATTAATATTATTTTAGAAAGAATAAAGTATGATTTATAAAATTTATTCAGACTATTATAAAAGTAAAATTTCTTTATATTTTTAACCTATTATGTTTTTTTAATTTGATATTTTCCCGAATAAAAGTCGTTATCCGTCTTTTTTTCCCATTCAAAAGCCTTAAATTCCCCTATTCGTTTCCCGGAAACCAGGTAAAATTAATTTATTTGTAAAAAACAGTACATCGAGAAAAGAATATTATGAATAGTATATAATTATTATTTTTTATATGTATCTAAAAAATAGTATACTAAAGTTGGAGAAGAGCCTGTATAAAACAAATTTAATACATGTTTTATATATAAATCCGTTAAAAAAATAGTTCAACAGATCAGATTTTCAATTTTGCTTAAGTTGGAGTCAAAAAATTAAAGTCTGAAAATTTATACACAGTTAAATTGATTTAAGTCCTAACAAATAAAATCAGTTTAACTGATTTAAGCCAGGAAGGACATTTTTTACAAAAAATGAAAGGAAGAATTACTTCCTTTCTTTTGCATACGCAACAATTGCGTCCTTGACCCCGTATTTGAAGGCAACCACAACTGCAATTCCCCAGGCCAGCGGTCCGAAGAAGAGGTAGAGGATGCTTGTGTCGATAAGCATCGTATCCAGAGCTACAAGGATCACGATGATTAACAGGAAGCCCCGAAGGAGAGGGAGAATTACTTCTGCCCCTTCTACATTCATACCCTTGACAGTGCCAGCCAGGTAGTCCATGACGATGTCAATGGAAAGGACCCCTATCACCAGGATCAGGATTCCGGTTAGGAGGCGGGGTAGATACTGAGTAATATCTATCAGCAGCTGGGTGATCATTGTCAGCTGTAAAATGTCTGCTACAGCTGTGAGGAAGATCAGGTACCCAAAGATTCTGACCAGCCCGGCTATAATCCCGGAGACTGATGCCCCCCCTGCCTTGATCGAAGTCCCAAAAGAGGTTTTTTCGACCTTTTCATCCACTCCCGTTGCAACAAGTATTGTTTTTACCAGGTCGCTGATGAAATCCACGATCAGCAAGCCTATAATCAGCACAACGAGGGCGGAAATGATAAGCGGGATGTAGAGGATTATCATAGTGATGAAATCAGCAACTGCCTGTATCTGCAGGAGATCTATGATAATCACGGCAAAGATGATGTAAATGAACCACCGGATTATAGACTCAAAAAAGCCTACAGTACTCATATTCGCTTTTTTTATCATCCCGCCTATGACCGTTTTATCAATCAAGTCGTCAAGCCCTATCTTGTCCAGGATCTTTGCTCCAATCTTTCCAACAACGGACCCCAGAATTTTTCCCACAATAATAAGAAGGATAATTGCTACAAGAGTTGGAACAAAGGAAATGACTTTGTCTGCCATATTGTATAAACTACTCATTATTTCAGATTGAACCAAAAAACCACTCCTAATAGTTTTGTTCTAAACTGGCTATTTATCCTGATACCCCATTTTTAGATAACCAGCTTTATATTTAGTATATTATTTTATCGTTTAGATAATACATATATTTATCTGAGTATGTAAAAATAAGCCCCTGGTTGACAATTTTTGTGAAATATTTTTGTGGAAAATTTTTGTGGACAATTTTTGTGGACAATTTTTGTAGAAAATTGTAAACCATCAACACTGCGCTCGGACTGTGAAACATTTAAAAAGAGAACTGTACACATAACTTAAATTGGATAAACCCTCATTATGTAAAGTATTTATTTTTATTCAAAAGTGAGGAAGAGCCTTGAGACTTACAAAGTTAGGAAAAAAACAATCGAAGGTCGGGCTTGCCCCTGGCACACTTGTGCATGTGGGGGAAAAAAAGGCAGAAAGGATTGTGATCCGGCTCTGGGCCTATAATAGCGAGGAACTGATAGAAAAAGAGCTACAGACCGTGGAGGAATGTCAGGCCTTCAAAGACAGGCCCGGAATGAATTTATGGGTAAATGTTGATGGGCTCGATCGGATTGAGGTTATAGAAAAGCTCGGAAGCTATTTTAAGATCCACCCTCTGACTCTCGAAGACGTGCTAAACACGGGACAACGCCCCAAAATGGAAGATTACAGTTCCTATATTTATACTGTGCTGAAAATGATACTTCTCGATAAAGAAAGAGATGAGATAATTCTAGACCAGGTAAGCATTATCATTGGCCCCAATTATATCCTCTCTTTTCAGGAAAGGGAAGGAGATGTTTTTGATCCTTTAAGGGAGAGGTTAAAAAATCCTGCCTCACGCCTCCGAAAGAACGGGGTGGATCATCTTGCATACAGCCTGATTGATGCTATAGTTGATAACTATTTTTTGATTCTTGAGAACGTTGGGGAAGAGATCGAGGATCTTGAAGAAGAACTGATAGTCGACCCAAAGCCTGAAACCCTGAAAGCAATCCAGAAATATAAGAGAGAAATGATCATTCTCCGTAAATCAGTCTGGCCCCTCAGGGAATTGATAAGCAATCTTCAGAGAGCTGAATCAGGACTCATAAAGGAGACTACGCAGATTTACCTGAGAGATATCTATGACCATACCATTCAGGTTATTGACTCCATAGAAGCCTTCAGGGATATACTCTCTTCGATGGTAGATGTCTACCTCTCCAGCATAAGCAACAGGATGAATGATATCATGAAAGTTCTGACGATCATCGCCACAATTTTCATCCCCCTTACCTT
>JBFHIK010000275.1:0-4094 GCA_041596555.1 Methanosarcina sp. | reverse complement strand
GGGAAGCCGAGAAGCGATTATCACGGGCATGAGTCCCCTGCCATTATGACCATACCTCTCTCCATTCTGGCATTCCTTGCCCTTGTTTTCGGCGCGCTGACCCATACAGGATTCATGAAATTCCTTGAAGAGACCTTTACCAACAGTTTCGTGAGCCTTGACGTCGGAAGCCTTGCCAGCATAGGTGGAAATGAACTTGTAGAGGCAGCAGGGCATGAGCCTCTCTTTATTCTATGGCTCCCGTTAATAGTCGCTCTTGCAGGCCTTGCAATTGCTTTCGTGATCTATTACCTCAGAGCAGTGAAACTCGGGCCGCTTGCTTCCATGAAGAACCCGATTTACAGACTGCTCTACAAGCGTTACTACCAGCACGAAATCTATACCGAGTTTTTCTCAATCGGAATAGTTTACGGGGTTATTGCTTTCCTCACGCAGGTAGTTGATGTGATCGTTGACAGCATTGTGGAAGGAATTGGAATTATCACAGTTGGTGTGGGCGAAGAACTCAGGAAGATCCAGACAGGAGTTGTCCAGACCTATGCAACTGTCATAATTGTGGGTGTGAGCCTGCTAATTATATTAATTAAATTAATGATGGAGGTACTCTGATGCTGCCGGTCGCATCATTGTTGATTCTGGTGCCGCTGATTTTCGCAGTCGTGACCTTTTTCACAAAAACAAAAGACCAGGCTGCAGGACTGGGCTTTCTAGGGTCTCTTGTGACCCTGGGCCTTACCCTTTACGCCTATCTGAACTTTGATAGCAGTACTGCTGCAATGCAGTTCTATGAATCTGTGAAGTGGATCCCCTTCCTCGGGGTCAACTATTCAGTTGGAATCGACGGCATTTCCATGCCCCTTATCCTTCTGAATGCGATTGTTATCCCACTTCTGATCCTCTTCAGCTGGAAAGAAGACAGGGAAGCCCCTAACAGGTTTTACGGGCTGATCCTTACCATGCAGGCTGCAGTCATAGGGGTCTTTGTATCCCTTGACTTCGTTGTCTTCTATATATTCTGGGAGCTGACTCTTGTCCCTCTCTTCTTCATCGTAAATATCTGGGGTGGAGAAAAGCGGGCTCATGCGTCTTACAAGTTCTTTATCTACACGCATGTTGCATCTCTCGTAATGCTGCTCGGGATCTTCGGGCTCTTCTACGCAGCCCTGAATCAGACCGGCGTTGCTACATTTGATATCAGAGAACTGGTTACACAGTTCCAGTTCTTCGAATCCGATCTGATGAAAGATGGAATATTCCTTGCACTCCTCTTCGGGTTCCTGGCAAAGATGCCGACTTTCCCCTTCCACTCGTGGCTTCCGGATGCATATTCTGAGGCCCCTACTGCAGGCAGTGTACTCTTTATCCTGCTCAAAATCGGAGGGTACGGGCTTTTCAGGATCTCACTCCCGATGCTCCCTAACACCGGGAACCCCCATATGATGATCATGATGCTGGGCCTGCTCGGTTCTTTCAGCATAGTCTACGGGGCTCTTCTGGCTCTGCGGCAAAAAGACCTCAAGCGCATGATCGCTTACTCCAGTTTGAGCCACATGGGATATGTTACCCTGGGTTCAGCCGGCCTTGTTACCCTTTCGGTTGCAGGCGCAATGTTCCAGCAGTTTTCCCACGGGCTTATCATGAGCATCCTGTTCATGTCCGCCGGCGCAATCCAGGTCGGCACAGGCACCAGGATCATTAACAATCTCGGTGGGCTTGCAAAGAAGATGCCAATGCTCACTGTGGTTATGATGGTCGGGTTTATGGCGTCCCTTGGCCTTCCAGGGCTAACAGGCTTTATTGCCGAGTTCCTGGTCCTGACCTTCACCTTCGCGAACCTGCCTGCCTTTGTCTTAATTGCCCTGCTGGCAATAGTGATTACTGCAGGGTACCACCTCTGGGCAATGCAGAGGGCAATGTTCGGAGTGTACAATGAGAAGCTCGGAGATGTCAGGGACATCAATTCCCTGCAGGTCTTTTCAATGGCAACTATTGCCCTTCTTGTGCTCTATTTCGGCCTGAACCCGAGCCCGGTGCTTGATATGATGATTACGAATTCGGAAGCAATAGTCAGCCTTGCGGCTGTCCTGGGGGTGTGAGAAATGAATGAATTAATGTATCTTGCACCTGAAATTATATTAGTTGCAACTGGACTGGTCGTACTTCTGACTGGAGTCTTCCTGTCCCCCAAGTCCAAGAATGTACTGGGTTACCTGGCAACCCTGGGAATCCTTGCAGCCCTTGCTCTGACGGTTAAAAGCTTCGGGCTTTTGACAATGGACGGCTTCCAGGTTGGATATTCGATTTTCTTAGACACCCTGAATATCGATGCCCTCTCCCAGTTTTTCAAACTGGTCTTCCTGGTAGTTGCCCTGATAGTTTCGCTTGCTGCAATTAAGTACACTGAAAACAGTGAGCACACAGAAGAGTTCTATGCCCTGATGCTCTTTGCAACCTTCGGGATGATGGTTGTGGCATCGGCAAACGACCTTATCGTGCTCTTCTGTGCCTTTGAACTGGCAAGTCTTGCAACCTACGCCCTCGCAGGCTTTGAAAAGCAGAATGCAAGGTCTCTCGAAGGAGCCATGAAATACTTTGTGATCGGCTCGGTTTCCGCAGCGCTCATGCTCTTCGGGATTTCCTTTGTCTACGGGGCAACCGGCACGACCAGCATTCCCATGATTGCTGCACACTCCGGCCTCCTTACACAAAACCCGATCGGGCTTGTCGCAGTCGTGCTGCTGATTGCAGGTTTCGGCTTCAAGATGGCTCTGGTCCCCTTCCACATGTGGGCTCCGGATACCTATCAGGGGTCCCCTTCAGTTGTTTCCGCCCTGCTTGCAGCCGGGTCCAAGAAGATGGGATTCGTGGCAGCCTTCAGGATTTTCATTGTGGCTCTTGCAGCCCTCCAGCCTGACTGGCAGCTTGCTTTCACCATCCTGGCAGTGGTAACAATGACCTTCGGAAACGTGGTCGCAGTTGCTCAGACCAGCGTAAAAAGGATGCTTGCCTACTCCTCCCTGGCACAGGCAGGATACATTGCAATGGCTTTTGCCGTCATGACCCCTGTAGCTCTTACCGGCGGTATCATGTACGCCCTTGCCCATGCCTTTATGAAAGCAGGAGCTTTTATCGCAGCCGGAGTCGTAGTCTGGATGGTAACCTCGGAAAAGAGAGGCAACCTCGACATCCCCGACCATCTTGACAGCTTCAGGGGCCTTGGGAAGAGAATGCCTCTCGCCGCCCTTTCCATGACGATTTTCGTCTTTGCCCTTGCAGGCATCCCCCCAACTGCAGGCTTCATGGCCAAGTTCGTGCTCTTCTCCTCAACCATTCAGGCAGGCATGACCTGGCTTGCAGTGATTGCAATCCTGAACAGTGCCCTTTCACTGTTCTACTACGCACGGCTTGTGAAATACATGTACTTCATGCCCCCCGAGGGTAAAAAGGTCAGCATTCCTCTCCCATACGCAGCAGCCCTTCTGGTTGCAGTGGCAGGAGTACTGGCAATGGGTCTCTGGCCCGAACCCTTCGTGGAGATGGCTATGAAAGCAGCAATGGTACTACTACCATTATAAGGAGGTATGAGAAATGACAGATTGTGATCTTTGCGGGCGTGCAATCCCGACCGTTATCCCGGTCCGGGCTCTCCGCCCCCTCCTCAAATTCGCTTACCCCAACGGGGTCTGGAAAGGGCTCTGTGAGACCTGTCTCGATTCCGCCCAGAAAACCCACTTAACTGTAGACAAAAACCAGAATTCATGCAGAAAAAACAGATGCGCCCTCTGCGGAGATAAAACCGGAGTTTTCCCTGTGAAACTGCAGGTCCCGGATTTCTCAAAAGGGGTCGTAAAAAAAGATGTATACGTCTGCAAAAAGTGCCTGAAAGCAGTTGATGAGGCTTCTATCAGGCATAAAAAAGAGCAGATTGAGATGGAACACGCACATCATTGAGTAAAGCTGCGTTTGCGGCTTTATTTTTTCCTTATTTTTTAAATTTCTGATATACTTCTACTGATTTTATATTTCAATCTCTTGCAGCTAATTTAGATAGAGTTTCTATAAACCCGTCTGTTCATTTATTTGAAGACAGTTTT
>JBFHIK010000274.1:0-4095 GCA_041596555.1 Methanosarcina sp. | reverse complement strand
ATAAGGAAGAGGACTCCCAATTCTCGTTTTAGCATTGCTATCACCTGGGGTCGATCATAAAATAATTGTTTTATATGTTTGTAAGCTAGAAATTCACTCCAATTTGCCGGAATTTTAAGAATAAAATTTACACTGTTAACCAATTTTTTAACAAAATTATTTAACATGTAATCAGAACCTCCGACAAGATTTTGCTGATAGTATCCACTCTTTAAATGTTCAAGACTATAGAATCAGCCCTGGAAAAAAATCAGTCCAGAGGCAACTGAACCCTATTATATGAGCCGAATACTGGATTCAGAGTGAAATTCCTCGTTTTAAAGGAAATTTACTTCCAATATACACGAATTTCCCCCCCGCATAAACATTGGAAATAAATTTTTTTTAAGTTACTCATTAAATTTCTATAGTCGGCATTGAGAATTAGATCGTTATAATATAAAAGTATTTGCGCAAAGTTTTTAAATTTCTTTAGACATTTAGAGACTGATTGGGCTGACAGTTAAAATTTATGCACTGGGAGAGATCGATAGATAAAGACATGTTACTTAAAATTATGAAAAAAAAGAATGCTGTTAGGATTAAAACCTTTGAGATTTTAGAGAAGAAAATTTGTTAGAAAAAAATTAGTTTAATCAACTTAAAGAGGTATTCTTTGCCGCGAGAAGAACAGATGTAAAATTCATAAAAACAGATAAGATCTTGAAGCAATAAATCAATAACATAAGCCGTAAATCAAAAATAAAAAACAAGAGGACACTAATAAAAGCCAGGAATAAAACCACAAGAAAGTAATAGTTGAATGAAAACAAAATCAGGATTAATTCAAATAACGAATAGAGAACAAAGATAAAGTCAGAAGAAAAAACAGGCCTATGGTGAAATCACAGAGAAGCTCCGTGAAATCTAAAAGACCGTATCGAACAAATAGACCGCATCAAACAATTTCATGACATATATCAAGAATCGTTCTTGCAACTAGACCGTATCGAACAAATAGACCGTATCAAACAATTTCATGACATATATCAAGAATCGTTCTTGCAACTCCATCCCAACTGTGATTCTCGACGACATATTTACGGCCCTGCATACCCATCGCATCCATAGCCTTTTGATCGGAGATTAGCTCCACTATGGCATTGGCGAGTTCACGAGGGTTCTCAGGAGGTACTGAAATTCCACCTCCAGAAAGGTCTATCAGGTCTTTAACCCCGGGTATACTACTCGCCACAATAGGTTTTCCACATGCAAGGTATTCATATGTTTTCAAGGCAGAGAGCCCTATCTTTGAGTTTCTTGCCAGTATAAAAGGAGCAACGCAGACATCAGCTGCATTAATGTATACAGGAACATTTTCATAGGGAACTCTTCCGGTAAAAGTGAATTTATCCGAAAGCCCCATCTCCGAGGCGATTTTCAGCAGTTTGTCCCTCATGACCCCATCCCCAACTACAAGGAAACGAACATCAGGGAATTTTTCCAGGATAAAGGGAGCGGAATAGATCAGAAACTCAACTCCCTGCCAGGCTGCAAGGTGCCCTACAAAACACACATACTTCTTTGAATCATTAAGTCCGAGTTTGGATCTTGCCTGCTTTTGATCCATGGGTTTGAAAAGATCGGTATTTGCTCCGTTGTTAATTACAAGAACTTTTTCTGCAGGAACCGAATATAGCCTCACAAGTTCGTCTCTTAGTTTATCAGTCACGGAAACTATCCTGTCACAGTATCTGTAATTGAACCTCTCAGAACGGAGCGCCAGATAGGAAAAAACCCTGTATGCAAAAGATTTCGAGTCCGGGTTTACCTTAAGTTCATCCATAACCAATCCGTTAACTTCAACTATCGAAGGAATCTTTAGAATTTTGCACAGAGCAATGGGGAAAAACGGAAAAGAGTTTTGACGGAGATAAAGTATTTCCGGCCTGTTTGTTATGCATGAGTACAGAAGATAAAAGGATAGCATGAACTCGTAAGAAGGCTGTACAAGGTACTTATTATCTATCACAGGCACATACTTTATTCCTGAAAAGCTATGATCTACACCTTTCTGGCCTGGTGCGAACAAAACTACATCCGTGTATTTTTTCAAATTTCTTAAGAGTTCGAGGATGTGTATATTCGAACCTGATTTTGTAGTGAAAGAACTGTAATAGACCAGGAAAATTTTACTTACTTTTTTAACCATGGTTGCCGTTATCTGAATAGCAAAAGTAGTTAATTAGTTTATCCCAAGACTCCATTAATTAATTAGTACAAGTCTGGGAAAGTGGGTTTGAAATTAATGTTTGGAAAATAAATTCATTCATTTTGCAGAGAGATATTTATAGGAGAAACTCTCTCCTTTGAGTGTTTTTGAGGCATCCGAATCGAAAAAGGAAAAAGATTATGAGAGTACTGGAAGTATGTCAGGAGTTTCCTAACAGGTATTACCCTCAACTTGGAACGTTTATAAAACAGAGCATAGATTCAATCGCAGACCAGGGAGTGGACGTGACGGTTATTTCTCCAAAAGCGTTCGTGCTTCCTTTTTCTGCATTTCCGTACCATAATTTTTTTAAATTACCCGGGATTGAGCACACAGAAAAATATGACCTTCACTATCCGCGCTACATCTATGCCATTCCCAAAAAGTATTTTTACCCCATAACCGGCATTTCATATGCCCATTTCGTTTCCAGGTACGCCATAAAAAACATAAAACCAGAACCAGACCTGATTCATGCACATTTTTCATATCCTGATGGGTACGGCATGATGAAGCTTGCAAAGAGATGGAAAGTTCCTCTGGTGATAAGTGCCCTTGGCACGATCGAAAGAAAGGTTGCCTATGAAGGGTCCTATACTTCAAAGCAGATTATAAAAGCCATGAATTTTGCAGATAACGTCCTTTCTGTCAGTGAAGACCTCAAGGTCCATATAGTAAATCTCGGGATAGACGAAAGTAAAGTACATGTGGTCCCTAACGGCGTTGATACGGAGATATTCAAGCCTGCAGGAAAAGAACAGGCAAGAAATATATTAAACCTGCCTCAGAAAAAGAAAATTGTCCTGTTTATAGGTGCCCTGAGAAAAATAAAAGGCGTGGATTACCTTATTGAAGCTGCAAAAGGTTTTGTGGATAAGAACACAGACCTCTATATGGTAGGCAGGGACGACGGACTTAGAAAAAGTCTGGAAAAAAGGGCAGAAGAACTTAAAATTGCCGGCTCCATCAGATTTACGGGACCTGTAAACCATGAGGACATTCCCCTCTGGATTTCAGCATCCGATATGCTGGTACTGCCATCTCTCTCAGAGGGAAGGCCAAATGTAGTGCTTGAAGCACTTTCCTGTGAAGTCCCTGTCGTGGCGACTGATGTTGGAGGGATTCCGGAACTGATGGTTGAGGGAAAAACAGGCTATCTGGTCCCTGCAAAAAACCCTGCTGAACTGTCAGAAAAAATAAATAAATTACTTGAAGACGAAAGCAGAAGAGAAATGATGGGAAAATTCGGGCGCAAAAGCATAATCCAACGGGGACTCACCTGGGAAGCCCATGCAAAAAAGACTGTAGATATATACTCAGAACTTCTATCGAAGCCTTCAAAATAAACATGTGGAAAAAGCAGAGAAATCTGCTTTACCATAACTCTGCTTCATCGAGAAATTCATTTTACTGGTCGAAGAGGTTCTAAGGTGCTCTTTTGATCCTAAGGTGCTCTTTTGAGCATAAGGTGCTCTTTTGAGCATAAGGTGCTCTTTTGAGCCTAAGGTGCTCTTTTGATCCACCGAAATTATGCCCAGGCTGTTTTAGCTTTATCTCCTGAAAATCTCAGACTATTTTTATAATCATTCAGCTTTAACAATCTTTTAGCTTTGACATCTTCAGCTTTAACAATCTTTTAGCTTTGACATCTTCAGCTTTAACAATCTTTCAGCTTTGACAATCTTTCAGATAATGGAACTTCCTTATTTCAAAAAAAGCTAAAATACAGGCATGTGAACTACCCCTCCCTGTCAGGCTAACGCCTGCTGAGGAAGGGGCTTCCTTCGAGTATTTACTTCATTTGAGAATCAGATTCTGAGAATCTAATTCTCATCGGTAAACCT
>JBFHIK010000273.1:0-4102 GCA_041596555.1 Methanosarcina sp. | reverse complement strand
GTACCAGAACCTGCAAATTATAACTGTCAGGGAACCCTGAATATATTGTTGCATACCTCAACATCCCCTACAAACTCTCCGGACTCCACAAGCAATGATCTCAAAAACAAAAACCCTTACCTAAAAATACCTTCATTATACACAATTTTCAATTACATCAAGGGCAATAATACTCTATTTTTAGAACGTTTTTTTGAAGCGCCTATTCCTTTAGAACACTTCTTCCTTTAGAACACTTCTTCTTTTTTTACTTCGGTGCATCAAGCTATTAGTGATAAAAACATAGGTATGAACTGGAGTCAGCAGAAAGCTACAGGGCACCGCAAAACAAGCCCTGGAAAGCAACTGGAGCGAAAGGGGGATTTGTAGCCGATGATAAGCACAGTACTTGTTCCTGCGGATTTTACTATAGAAACGGAAGATTTGCTCGGCTGCATAGGGGAACTTAAAATTGCCGGCTTGAAGAAAGTTATCCTGCTGCATGTAGTGGACATACATAAAAGCCAGGGGCTTACCCCTATGTTTGAACGGAATGCAAAGGAAAGGATGGAGGAGTATGCAAATTTTGCCCGGGAACTCGGGCTTGAAACCGAAACCCTGGTAGTGATAGGAGACGTCAGAAGGACAATTACGGAGACTGCAGACCGGGAAGATGTCGATGCGATAATAATGGGAGCCACCACTGAAGGCTTCATAAAGGGGAAGCTTCTTGGAAGGACTACGGAATACATAGCCCGCAGTTCAAAGAAAATCCTGCTGGTTGAGAAGTATGAAGCTATGAAGGAAGGAAAGGAAGCTTATGAGAAAGCATGCCGGGCGACTTTCTCCAGGATTCTTGTGCCCCTCGACTTTTCAAAAGAGGCAATGAAGGCAATAGAACAGCTTCAGGAATTAAAAGGGGTCGTAAAAGAAGTTCTGTTCCTGCATGTAATAGATGATATAAAAGATATGGACCTGCTGGACGAACAGAGGGAAGAGGCAAAAGAAAAACTGAGGAAAATAAAGGAGCAGCTTGAGGGCATAAAAAGCCAGTATATTGTCGTTGAAGGCATCCCCTCGGATGAGATCGTCAAATTCGCCGGCATAGAAGATATAACGCTGATAATGCTGACCTCCCGCGGAAAGGGCGCCTTGATAGACCTTCTGCTTGGAAGCACGGCAGAAAACGTACTCCGGAAAACCACAAAGCCCGTACTGATCGTCCCTTCAAGCAAAGAGTTCGAAGAAGAAGGGTGGGACGAGGGAGAAGAGTATGCCTGAAGAGGAGGGAGAAAGGGAACTCGATTTCTTCAGCAAATACCTCTCGGTCTGGGTTGCGTTCTGTATCATACTCGGAACTGCAATCGGTTACATGTTTCCAGGTTTTGCGGACACCCTTGGAGGGATTGAGATCGCAAACGTCTCAATCCCCGTAGCTGTCGTACTCCTGATCATGATGTATCCCATTATGCTTAAGATTAATTTTGAAGAAATCCTGAACGTTGAGGCAAATTTAAAGCCCTTACTTTTAACTATTCTAGTAAACTGGGCGATCAAGCCCTTTACAATGGCTTTTATTGCATGGCTTTTTATGCGCGTGCTCTTTGAATCCCTGATCCCTGCGGACCTTCAGGCGCAGTATATTGCAGGTATGATCCTGCTGGGGATTGCTCCCTGCACAGCTATGGTCCTGGTCTGGACTTACCTTGCAAGAGCCAATATTAACTATGCTTTGATCCAGGTATCAGTAAATGACCTTATTATTCTGGTCCTGTTCGCTCCTCTGGGAAAGTTTCTCCTCGGGGTCACAACTGACTTTCCAGTCCCCTTAATGACGATCTTCGTCTCGGTCCTGTTTTATGTGGCAATTCCTCTCGGCCTTGCTGTGCTGACAAGGCAGGTAGTGATAAGAAAAAAAGGTATTACCTGGTTTGAAAATAAATTGATCCAAAAAACACAGTGGATTACTCCTGCCGGACTTTTAATAACACTTGTCCTGATTTTTATATTCCAGGGAAACAACATCATAAATTATCCCCTGCATATTCTCCTGATAGCAATTCCCCTTGTGCTGCAGACTTACCTGATCTTCGGGATCGGGTATGCAGGAGCAAAATACCTGAAAATTCCCTACAGGGAAGCTGCACCTTCAACTTTTATCGGCGCCAGCAATTTCTTTGAACTGGCAGTGGCAGTAGCCTTAATCCTGTTCGGAATGGAATCAGGGGCTGCACTCGCAACCGTTGTGGGAGTGCTTGTGGAAGTGCCAGTTATGCTTTCCCTTGTGAAAATCATGAACAGGAATAGGGAAAAATTCAGGTTTTGATAAGAAAAAGGAGAAGTAGAAGGGGAAAATAAAACAAAAATCATAAAATTAACTGATGGGTCCGAAGCTCAAAATTCCAGTGTTTTTATTCATTTCCCGCAGCAGCACCCTTTCTCTTTTTCCGTTTTCTCTTTTTCAGGCCCATCAGGCTTTTTCTCTCCAAACACAAGGTCGTAAACGTTTTCACCGTAAATATTGGTCCATCCGAGCTGAGAGCCTCCGGCTATGAACATGGCAACTGCAATGGCTTCTGCAATTTCTTTTTTGCTCGCTCCATGGGTAATAGCTCTCTGGGAATGCACATCAACACAGAACTGGCAGCGCATAAGGACCGAAGAGGCAATAGCTATAAGTTCTTTGGTCTTGCGGTCAAGTTCTCCACCTTCAAAGATAGAATCTCTCAGTTTTGCGAATGCTTCAGCAGTGTCAGGCAATATTTCGTTCATGAATGGCATTTTATTCCTCCACTTAACTCTATAATTTCAGGTTATAAAACACAGAAAGTCACATATCAATTTTCATTGATATTCAAATCGGATATAGAAAAAGAAAAATAATAACACAGAAATAGAGGGAAAACCCTATAAAGATAATCCAAAAAAACGTTAAAACTCTCAATCCAAAAAAACGTTAAAACTCTCAATCCAAAAAAACGTTAAAACTCTCGAAATCCGGGAAAACTTAAAGGAAATCCCAAAATCTGCGATAAAAGAAAAAATTTCAAAGGAATACGAAATAAGGTGAAAAATTGACCGAAATTACAGTAAACTCTACCATCTGCGGCTTTACCCATAAAATTAAGGGGAGCATGAAAGGAGATAAGATCATAGTAGATATTGAAACCCCCTGTGAAAAAATAAAAAAAATCTCACATATGGAAATTCCCATGATGGAAACCCTGGACATTAAGAACAATTACGTGATTGATAGAGCACAGGAAGCCCAGTGTTCCTCTAATTGTCTGGTGCCCTGCGCTGTACTTAACCTCTGCAAGCTGGAAAGTGGTTTTATGGCAAAGTCCCTCGCAAAAAAAGCGGGTACTATCAGTATAGAATTCAGTGATGTCTGAAATCTCACGATATTATCGCATGGTACTTGTACTCATAATACATGGACTGCACATACTCCATCTCAAAACCATGTTTATTTGCAATACTTTCTATTGTGGAGGGGCGGTGAGTATATCCAAGAATATCTTTTGGGCGGTTTTTTAATCTCGCTGATACAGCCGAGCGAACTTCAAACCCTATTTTGTAAAGTGCTGTCTTGAATCCGAAATTTTGTGAAAATAACCCTATTTTCCATAATGGATATAAGCGAGGATCCAGCAGGTCAAAAAGTATTATTTTACCCCCTTTATTAAGATACCCTGATGCATGGGAAATAAAATTATCGACTTCTTCATCGGTGAGGTACTGGATAACTCCAGCCGCAGTTATTCGGTCAAAGGAGGAATCAAGCTTTTCCCAGATTGTTTTATCATCAGCAAGGATTAAATCTATATTTTCACACTTTCGGGCTCTGATTCTTTTGTCTGCTTCGTCAAGCATTGATTCTGAAAAATCGGTTCCTACAAGCATATCATATTCCCTGGCATAATAAACCAGAAGCTCCCCGGCCCCACAACCAAAGTCAAGAAGTGTTTTGCCCCCACCCAGATGGAAGAGTTTTTCCCTGGCTTCTCTGGAAATAAATTCCTCAGCTGAGGACCTGTGACCTCCGCTTCTTTTATCTGCAAAGAACTCTTCCCAGACAGATTTTGGTTTTGACATGTTTTTGTACCCCAATTCCTGTTTT
>JBFHIK010000272.1:0-4104 GCA_041596555.1 Methanosarcina sp. | reverse complement strand
CTTATAATTGCAAACGGAGCCCTGGCAATGGGAATGGAAGCCTCCATATACTTCACTTTCTGGGGGCTCATGCGGCTTAAAAAAGGGGAGCTTGAGAAGGGGCCGCTTTCCAAAATGAACATGATGGGCCTGGGCAGGCAGATGATCAAAAAAAGGATGGATAAAGCCAATGTTGTCTCACTTGAAAGGCTTATGAGTGATTTCAAGGAACTTGGCGGAAAGATCATAGCCTGTGAAATGACCATGGAGATAATGGGCATAACAAAAGAAGAACTTCGAACGGAATGGGTGGACGAATGGGGAGCTGTTGGCTCGTATATACAGGAAGCAAGGGATGCAAACATAACTCTCTTTATTTGATCCAGAAAAGGTTTCCGGACTTAGAATTGTCGTGTTAGTCTGGAACTTTTGGGTTTTGCTTCTATTCTTAAGCCTCAATACATCCATTTCGGCTGTAAATCTACTATAAATTGAGTTTAATCTGAGGAGGGGAAAGAAATATTTGAAAATATGATTTATCTTGACAATGCTGCATGTACCCGGCTGGATGAGAGGGTGCTTGAAGCAATGAAGCCTTACTTTTTTGATACTTATGCAGTAGCAACATCCGAGTTTGGATATTCTATGGGCATAGATGCAAAGGAGGGGCTGGAAAATTCCAGGGAAGGTATAGCTTCAGGGCTTGGTGCGAATTCCGAAGAAATTGTGTTTACTTCGGGAGATACGGAATCAAGCAATATGGCCCTTAAAGGAGCAGCTCTGGCCCATAAGGAGAAGAAAGGCAAGCATATTATCGTCTCGAAGATAGAAGATTTTCCTGTATTAAATACGGCAAAAGCCCTCCAGAAGCAAGGCTTTGATGTAACTTTTCTGGATGTGGATGCAGAAGGGTTTGCAGACCTTGAAGGGCTCAAAAAAGCAATTAGAAAAGAAACCTCCCTTGTCTCGATCCAGTACGCCAATCAGGAAATAGGGACTGTCCAGGACCTTAAGGCTATTTCGGAGATATGTGAAGAAAAAGACGTGCTCCTGCATACCGATGCGACCCACAGCTTTACCCGGCTTCCCCTCAATGTGAAGGAATTGCCCGTAGACCTGGTGACGGTGTCAGCGCATACAATTCACGGCCCCAGAGGGATAGGTGCGCTCTATATCCGAAAAGATACACCCATAACTAAATTCATGGACGGAGGCTTTCAGGAATTTAACATGAGAGCAGGCGTAGAGAATATTCCCGGAGCCGTAGGTTTTGCAACAGCTGTGGAGCTTGTAACCGAGGAAGAAAACCGGCGCCTTGAAGCTATGAGGGACCACGTAATCGAAAAGGCCCTTTCCGAGATCACGGATGTCACCCTCAATGGAAGTCACACGAAACGCCTGCCTCAGAATGCAAACCTGACTTTTCACTACGTTGAAGGAGAGTCCATAACCCTGCATATGGACATGCGGGGCTTTGCTGTAAGCACTGGTTCTGCCTGTTTTTCCCGCTCCCTTGAAGCCAGCCACGTGATAAGGGGAATCGGAGGAGACCACGAAAGGGCTCACGGCTCGGTGCGCTTTACTTTCGGACGCTACAACCGTATGGAAGATGCGGATTCGGCTATTAACGCCATGAGTGAAATTGTGGCAAGGCTCAGGGAAATAAGTCCGCTTGCGAAAAAGTGAGATGAAAGAAAAAGAAATGAGAAAACGTAGAAAAGGCAGGAAAAGAAACAAAAGAGAAAAGGCAGGAAAAGAAACAAAAGAGAAAAGGCAGGAAAAGAAACAAAAGAGAAGGAAAGGAAGGGGAGAAAGGATGATTAAAGTAGAAAAGAAAGGTGAGGGTATAAGGTTTCCTTATAGCGAAAAAGTGCTGGAGCATTTCAGAAACCCGCATAATGTAGGGAAAATAGAGAATCCTGACGGAAAAGGCCTGGAAGGAAGTCCGGCATGTGGAGACATGGTTGCTGTATATATTAAAGTCGAACCCGAAACAAAGGTTATTGAAGACGTAAAATTCGAATCTTACGGGTGTGCTTCAAATATTGCCACAGGGTCAGTAATCACAGACCTTGCAAAGGGAAAAACTCTGGATGAAGCAAAGAAAATAACATGGAAACAGGCTTCTGAAGAACTGGGAGGGCTTCCTCCGATTAAAGCCCATTGCTCCGTGCTTGCAGTTGAGGGTCTGCGTGCAGCAATCCGTGACTACGAGGAGAAACACGGGCTTGTTACCGAGAAAGAGCCTACAACCGAAGAAGTAATCCAGCGGAGGCTCAAACACGTTATGAATCCACTAACCGGTCTTGACATTATCCGCACGAATCTAATCCTTAAAACGAGTGTTGAAGATGGAGTGGTCAGGGTGGTTGTTGACCTGCCTGCAGACCACCAGTTTGCTTCGGCAATAAAAGAGGATGTAATGGAAAAACTGGGGGCTTTGTGGGATGTGGAAAGAGTGGACGTGGTGTTTACAGCCTGAATAAGTTCTGCAGAAACTCCTGCCCAGATGGAAAAATTTGTTGGGGAAAGGAAAAACCTGTGAACTATGAGGGGTTCAGGAAAGAAACCTGAAACCTCTCTGAGGTCCTCAATTGGGGTGAGCAGTCGAAACATGAGTTTGCTTTACGCTTCTCTTTCCTTCACCTTCACCTTCACCTTCAGATCCACAGTGGCAGCACTCCCCCGAGGCTGTGAGGGGGTCCACATGGATGGTGGTGCCGGAAAGGTAGGAAAAATTCTCCAGAAGCTTTTCCCTTACAGCGTTGGCAATTTCATGCCCTTCCTCAACTGAAAGGGAGGGGTCAACAGAAGCATTGATTTCCGCATGGAGCCTGTGTCCTATCCAGCGGACCCTGATGTCCGTGATTTCACAGACGCCTTCAACACTACCTGCAATATTTTTGACATTATCGAGAACTTCAGGCTCAACCCCATCCAGCAGGCGGGTAAAGACCAGCTTACTCGTGTCAAGGACTATTTTCAGGATGGTTATGGTTATCAGTATTCCGATGATAGGATCAATTATCGGGTACCCAACCCAGGCTCCTGCGGCTCCTATGAGAACGGCAAGGCTTGTAAAGCCGTCGACTCTGGCATGGTAGCCATCGGCAATTAGAGCCGCACTCCCGATTTCCTTCCCGACCTTCATCCGGAACTGGGCCACTATCTCGTTTCCGACACAGCCGATGATCCCGGCGATAGCTACAGCCTGCAAATGCCCAATCGGCTGCGGATTGAAAAAGCGGTTCACAGACTCATATCCCGCTACGACCGCACTGAAGAGGATAAGGAAAACAATGATCACACCTGCCAGGTCCTCAACCCTGCCGTACCCGTAAGAAAAGCGTTTGCTCGGCTTTCTCCGGGCAAGGGAAAAGGCAATTGCAAGAGGAATTGCAGTTGATGCGTCCCCGAAGTTATGGATGGTGTCGGCAAGAAGGGCAACACTGCCTGAGATATAAACAATGAAAATCTGCATGACTGCGGTAATTATCAGCCCGATAAACGACCACTTTACTGCCCAGAGCCCTTTCTCGGTGGCAAGAATTGAGGGGTCTACAGATCCGTGGGTGTGGCAGTGCCCATGGGAATGGACATGAGGATGCTTGTGAGAGGAGATATGGGGGAATTTGTGAGAGAGGAAGTGGAGAGAAAGATGGGAATTAAAAAGCCCACCGTGCTTATGGCTCTGCTCATGAGCCTCCTCAGAAGTACTCTTTTTGTCATGCAGGTGAGTGCTGGAATTCTGTTTGGACATTTTGCTTCCCTTCGTTAGGATTCAGTAATCAATATTAAATTTGACAATATCGTTATAAATAAGTATTTATCTTTAAAAAATAATTTATTATGCCCCCTATCACACCTTTTTTTGGGAAAATAGCATAAAAAGGCGCTTTTAGATTTATACCGCTTACTTTCAAATCTTTGTAAGATTACAAAAAATCGAGTATTTATTACCCGGGTGTGGAGCGGTTTTAGCCTATCAGACTCGGAGAAGATCCTGATATCAATTTATTATAGATAGACTCTTTGAAGAAAATTCAGCTTTTATTTTCGGGCTCCATGTCTGATTTTTAAATAAAATATTCAAATTCCTAATTTATTCTATTTTTTATTTTATTT
>JBFHIK010000271.1:0-4119 GCA_041596555.1 Methanosarcina sp. | reverse complement strand
GGTCCTGTCTGCATATCCCCTAAATAATCCCCGGCAACGGCATTTGGAAAATATTTCTTCATAGCTGTGCGCATGGTGATAAGCGTTGATGGGCTTCCCTCCTCGTCAGGAAAATAGACCCCATAGAAATCATTATCAGTAACACCCAGATCCTGGACTTCATTCCAGAAGCTTTCAGACTCCATTTGCGGGCCGCCAGTGGCTACTAAATATTTCGAAATTCCCAGCTCTTTGCCTCTATTTACGTTATCAACAAACTGTTGTGGAGTTATGTAAGTGCTCCATCCGAAATGGACAAGCGTAGCGTTATCTGTTAAAAATTGAGTGCCAGTTTCCCATCCCATCATCCCATATGCCGGGGCTGTACCGCGCGGATACGGAAATTCATTGTTTGCCGACGAGCCGTTATCCGAAGCGTTTTCTTCACCGGATGCCAGTGCAGCAGATGAACTGATAATTAAAAAACAAACCAGGACTGCTGAAATCAAAAATGTTAAGGGTAAATCATCCTTATTTTTCATCAATTCCATCCCCCATTTTCTATCTGTTTGTGTATGTGAGTTATACAGGGATTATTATAAAATTAGATAATATTTATAATTACAGGGGCACGTTCTATCGATTAAGTGGCAAATTATCTTTCATGCACACGTTTTTTATTATGAAAACTAAATCCCCGGGTTGTTCACTAATACGTGATTGATGTTTTCATAACATTTTCTTCAACATGGTTTTTGCTTGTGTTTATACGCTCGCATAGCATGTTGACCACAGCAGCACCAAAAATGCAAGAAAAGAAAAAGCAGAAACTGGATTTCGATTAATTTGGAATAATTATCAATCGACTACTGGTGGACTACCATTTCGCGGATCTTCCTCCTTTACATGATTGATATTTTTGAGTAAAGCGAAAATCCTGGATTAAGTGAAGTATTTCTCTAGAATTTATCTATAGCCCCCTGGAGTTAATCTATAGCTCCATAGAATTAATCTATGGATCTCTAGAATTTGTCTATTACCAGATCTCAAAATCAACCAGGCTTAAACCCCGGTTAATCAATAAACTTCTTGTAAAAATTAAACGCCTGCCCGCGAAACAAATTTACTTAAATCGAGCTCTTGTGCCTACATTGAAAATAAATTTACTGAAGATCCGACACCTTATAGAAGGATCTCCGCACTCGAAAAGAGAAATTAGAATATATAAAAAATAGGCATATATAGATCTATAGATTATATAGAGCGGCTTAAAATATATGGAAAACATAAAATATAATGAAATGGTCTGGAATAACATAAGAGACATGGATTTAAAAAGAATGGGTGAAGACTCCATAAATAAAGCATAAAGTGGAAGAAATCTGAGGAATCATAGCAAAATTATGCATCATAGCAATTATGCATCCAGCAATTATGCATCATAGCAATTATGCATCATAGCAATTATAGCAGTTTTGGAGTTTAAAATCTCTGGAGTAAGGAAAAAAAATGGATTTACTTGTCATAGCTATTATTCTTGCAGGCTTATACATGGCCTGGAACATAGGGGCAAACGACCTCGCAAATGCTATGGGGACTTCAGTAGGAACGGGTGCCCTAACAATCAAGCAGGTCATTGTCATTGCCGCTGTGTTTGAATTTTTGGGTGCCGTGTTCTTCGGAAAACGGGTCACCTCGACAATTGCAAAAGGGATCGTTCCCATTGATATGATCAGCAGCGTTCACCCGGATCTTGTGGTGTTGGGGATGCTGGCTGCAATTCTTGCCGCAAGTTTTTGGATCACGCTCGCAACCTTTTACAACCTCCCCGTCTCAACCAGCCATTCCATTGTTGGTTCTGTGCTCGGCTTCGGGTTGATTGCAGCCTATAAAGGAATTATCTCTTTTTCTGACATTCACTGGGCTGCTCTTGTGAAAATCGTTGCCAGCTGGTTTATATCTCCGGCTCTTGGAGCTATTCTCGCGTTTCTGATCTTTTCTCTAATAAGGAACCTCTACCTTCACAGGGCTTCAGATATGCCAGCTGTTGAGAAAAAATTCATATTCTTACAGCTCATAACTGCCTGTTATATCGCATTTGCGCACGGGTCAAACGATGTAGCAAATGCTGTAGGTCCTCTCTCTGCCGCGCTTAACGTGATGGGAATAACAGGGACAGTAACAGGAGCAGGAGCCGAAGTCCCGATCTGGGTGCTTGTAATGGGAGGCCTCGGCATGGTAATAGGCATGGCAACCTGGGGCTATAAAGTGGTCGAGACCATAGGTTCAAAGATCACGGAACTCACCCCAACGCGCGGTTTTTCCGCACAGTTTGCAACTGCCTCAGTAGTTTTGCTCCACAGTTACAGCTCTCTCCCTATTTCGACTACTCATACCCTTGTAGGTTCGGTTATTGGTGTAGGGCTTGCAGGAGGGCTTGCAGCCGTTGACCTGGGCGTAATCTGGAGGATTATTTCTTCCTGGATAGCAACCGTCCCCATAGCTGCCATTACATCGGCAATAATCTTTGTGGGACTCGAGGTGGTATTTTTATGAAAGACTACATCCGTTCCGTACTCGACGTGGTCGCAGATTCTCCCTTCGTCCCTCTTGAAATGCACGCTAAAAAAGGGGTGCTCGCAGTTGAGAAGCTCTCTGAAGCAATGGAAGCTTATTGCAAAGGAGATCAGGTACTTCTTAATGAGCGGACTGACGAAATTGATAAGCTGGAACATGATGCCGACAAAATCAAACAGAAAATCAGAGCAAGTATACCCTCCTCCATCAGGCTGCCGGTGAACAAGAAGGACCTCCTTTCTTTCCTCAAGCAGCAGGACTCTATCGCTGATTATGCCCAGGCTTCAGCCTACTGGATGACGCTTCGCCCCTGCAAAAACCTCCCGGATGAAATCAAGGAAGGCTTTCTGGAACTAATGGCAGCCTCTCTGAAAACCGCCAGGCTATATGACGAGCTTGTGGGCGAACTTTACAAGTTGCTTGCAACATCTTTCAGCAAGGAAGAAATCAAAGAAACAATGCAGATAATCCCCGAAGTCGAAAAACTGGAACATGATGTGGATGTGCTTGAGACAGCTCTCTTAAAAAAGATCTTCGAACATGAAGATGCTCTTGGAGGGGCAGGTGTCTGTCACCTTATGGGGCTTGTTGAAAGAGTAGGAGGCATTGCTGATAAGTCCGCAAGTGCAGCTGACCGCCTGAGATCCATGATCGTCAGAAGGTAAATCTCCCTTTTTTATTTTATCTTCATTTTTTTATCTTCATTTTTTTATCTTCATTTTTTTATCTTCATTTTTTTATCTTCCTTTTTTATCTTCATTTTTTATTTTAAAATTTTTTCCGAACTTTGCAGATCTATTGTGATTAATTTGTCGATCTATTCAAGGGTTCTGAGCTGAATCTTTCAGTTTTCTCTCCCTGCGCCGCACGAGACTGGGCCGGCCTGCCAGCCAGATAAAAAGCAACCAGTAAAACGATCCCGCAATTAGAAAAGCAGTATATTGAAGAAATTCCCATGGTCTGAGATCATGGTTTGAGATAATACTTTTCTTATTCCCGAAAACTGAATTTCAATTCACAATAAATATAAACACCTTATAAACATCTCCGCCAGCTTGCCTGGCGGCTCGTCAAAAACGGCAGACAAAGAAGAAAAAGGATAAAAAGAGATAAAAAAAGCTTAACTGGAATAAGAATATTTTTTAGATAGAATTCATTGGTCATCGGTTAAGGAATTTTCTTGCCTGAAGGCTATCGATTTTGTACCAGAAGTCTGCCTCAAATTTTGCCCAATTTACTCAAATCGATATCTTGCTCCATCCCCTATACTGATACAATTTTGGAAAGTTGTTGAGGGACTGGATGCAATTTATCATGATTCCTCACTTAACCGAAGACGCATGAGATCGAATTTAATTATGTTTCTTTTGGCATCATTACAGGTTTTTAGGTTATTTTTACTTGCTGTTTTTTTGTTGATCTTTTATTGAGCTTCCCGGTCATTTCTATCTGTTAGTTTCTTACAGATGTCCTCAGTAGTTTTCATTTTCAGGCTCTTATTTTCTCTTCTTTCTTCTTTGAAAAGCCGCTCTCCTGCGTCGAGCGTGACAAAAACGACACGGT
>JBFHIK010000270.1:0-4145 GCA_041596555.1 Methanosarcina sp. | reverse complement strand
CTAAGGTCAGAGGACTGTATACCTAAGGTCAGAGGACTGGATCTGGGCCGTGTCTGTGAGCTATTGATCAATTCAGAAAAAACGATTGCATCTCCCGTATTTGAGGAATATTTACAGAGGTTCTTGTGCTGACCTAAAATATTATTCTCCATTAACTAATGGTCATCTGGTTTGCCTGTCTTCTATAAGTTCTTATTCCCAATCCGACAAATAAGTAAAGAATTGAAGTAATAATCCCATAGATTGGTGAAACAAGAATTTCTTTTCCTGCTACAATGCTGATATAACCTGATATAACTAAAGGATTTATTAGCAAATCCTCTACCGTATGTAATACAACACACGGCCAAATTGATTTTGTTACCCTAAAAAGCTCAACATACATCACCGACCAACATATAATTGTTATAATAGAAACAATGAATAATATAGCTCGACTGACAGGCAACACTGTTTGTATATCTGTTTCGGGTAAAAAGACCAGATAATATGGAGCATGCCAGATTCCCCAAAGACTGCCAACAATGAGATATATCTCCCAGCCATTATGATTTAATTTGACGAGTTGTGAAGTTAGATACCCATAAAAAGGAGTCCCATCAAAAATATTTTTAATAAAAGTAAATAACAGAGTACTAGACAAAAACAGCAAAATAAAAAGTCTGAGGTCGAATGCCGATAAGTCAATCCATTTTGTTGTAGTTCCGATTATCAGAACGATTGCTGTTACAACAGGAAAAATCAAAACAGCAATCAAGTACCATTTTAGGTTTCCTTTGAAATTCGGTTTGAAACCAAAATCATTCCAGTTGCCCTTTGAAATAATAGTGATCGCAATTGCAGTCAGCATGGGCAATACCAACCATACCCCCATACCAGGAGAATCTCCCTCTGGTTGCTCTGTAAGGACAGAGTCTACAAGAACACCTATCCACCCACTGAGAATAACAACAACAATAAATACAACAATATTGCGAATAACTTTTTTATTCACATAAACACCTCCCAATTTAGCAGATATGAATCTCTTTATTGCGAAATATCTTTCGTTTGAAACTTAATTGTACTATTATTACCAAATTCAGTAATTCGCTAAAAATCCGGTCATGGGGATCAGCTACTGAAAAATATAAACAGAACGATGATTTTCAAATTTAGGCAAAGAAGGTAGATGTGCAAGTTTTACCAGAATTACTCAATAACATGGTAGATTAGCCAGTTTACCAGAATTATGCAATAAATCACGGACAGTACCCGGATATCTAAAATCAGAGGATTGGATATAAGGTCAGAGGACTGGATATTAAGGTCAGAGGATTATATATGGATATAAACAGACAGGAAGGTTTGCAGGCACCAGAAAATAAAGATAATAACCATAAAAGCCTGGTCTCTCCTCCTCCTCCTTTTGTCCTGAAAGCAGGCCACTACCTTCCAACTCTTATCTTGCTGGGACTGGCTGTTCATCTGATCCTTCCCCAGCTTGCCTCAGTTGAATCATCATTTCAGGTTATCAGGACAATGGTACTGTGGGCTGTGCTGCTGGCTGCCCTTGCCCAGGTAATGAGTTACGCAGGAACAGGTTATCTCCTGTATTCGGTTGTGGCAATATTAAACCAGCAACTCTCAGTGTTTAAGGGAGCCCTGATAAATCTCGCTGCGACAAGCATGGGAATGCTGGCAGGAGGCACTTTAGGAAATGCGGCAGCCACTTACCGCTGGGTACGGAAACAGGGCGTCAGCGCCGAAGGCTCCGGGCTTGCAGGCACTCTTCCCACTATTTTTAACAATGCAATTTTAATGGTACTTGCAGTGGCTGGAATAATCCATCTTCTACTGGTCCATGAACTGTCTTTACTGCAGTTTTTCATGTTTCTCCTGATTCTGGCCTTACTGGGGCTGGGCTTTGCAGCAGTGAACTGGGGAAAAAGTCACAGGGACAGTTTCACATCTACAGCTGTCAGAATTGCGGCTTATTTTGCCCGGCTCCGGCACAAGCCCTATGTCTCTGATCCAACCGAAGCCTCGGTGAACCGCATGTTTGCAGCCCTTGATACGCTTGGTAATGGGGGCTGGAAAAGGCCGGTCCTGGGATCCGCGCTTTCTACGGGTTTTGATATGCTGACTCTGTACTTTTTTTTCATAGCCGCAGGCCACCCTGTAGGACCTTCAGTCCTGCTTGTGGGATACGGACTTCCCCTGCTCTTCGGAAAAATGGCTTTTTTCATTCCCGGAGGGGTTGGGATTGTGGAAAGCACTATGGCTGCACTGTACACAGGGTTGGGGGTGCCGAGTCCGATTGCAGTTGTGGTCATACTTGGTTACAGGATGTTTTCTTTCTGGATCCCCACGTTAATCGGCTTCCCTGTAGCTTTTTATCTGCAGAAAAAATGAAGTCAAGAGAAATGTGAAGTAAAATATAACGTAAAATTAATTTTCAGCATCGTAGCATCGTTATACTTCCTCATAGCGTCATTATACTTCCAGGCTGCGAAGAATTTTAGATGAAACCGCCATTCCCATGCAGGTGTCCAGTGTTGTCGAGGACATTATCCCTATTACCTTCCCTCCCTGTACTACAGGAGAACCGCTATCCTCCGGCTCCGGCATATCATTACACTGGAAGCCCAGGAAAAGCAGGGAAGCTCCTGAATTAACTATCCTGCAATAATGGATAGTACGGGTGTCATTGACAATCTCAGCCAGCTCCAGTTCTGCCGGGCTGCCAAATTCGGTGATTTCAACCGCAGTGCCAGGAGGGAGCTCTATCAGGGCTAAATTATGGTCTTTCAAAATTCTGGTAACAACAAGTTTCATTCCATTAACTGTTAGATGGTCACCTTCTCCCCGGAATATATGGGAAACCGTGACCATGTAAAGCACTCCTTTGAGCGAGATTACAGCGCCGATTATACCGCGTTTTCCATTGTGATAAAAAGAACTGCCTGCTTTTATCATAAGCTTTATCCAACCTGCCGGTTTCGCCCGGGTGTGATTAATGGTATTTTTGGAGTTTACGTTAAACTGGGTTACAATTATATTTAGCGTTATATATTAACTGAGGATTGATCAGATTCTTTAACACTTCCCCTTAATCCGGGGATTATCCTGTGAACCCTTTTTTGGTACTCCCGGTATTCATCACCGAACTGCGCCACCAGCCTTGTTTCCCAGTGCAGGGACCCCAGGAACATATAGATGGTAGTCAAAAGGTATATGACAAGCAGATTGACGGTCATAATGGGAGTAAGCAATATCGTGACCAGCCCCGAAAGCAGAAAGGGATCCCTTATCCACCGGTAAATGCCCCGGATCTTCAGGGAATCTGCTTCTGAAGCCTGTGGGCCAGATAGCTGCGAGCTTATTTTGAACCGGTGCCGGGCATCCCGAAAAGCTATGGGGGCAAGCATTCCGGCAATTAACTGCCCCCCGACCATGAGCCAGCGCCAGGGCGAAGGTATTTTGTAGAGAACCCGCCCCGGATTTTTGTAGAGCTGATAGACAAGTGGCAATATCGTCAGCCCCGCAGTAAGGCTGTATGCCGGCAGATAGAGCATTTCTGCTCTGGGACCAGCAACTCTCATGACAAAGCGTTTGAAGGGCAGGCTCGCAGTCAGGCTGTGAATAAATGCAAATGCTACCAGAGAAATAACAGCAGTAATTTTAGAAGAAACCAATTCCAGAAATCCCCCTTATTTTATTTATATAGCTTATATTTCCGCACCAGTATGAAAAGTTTATGAAAAACGAAGGCATAATGCCCGTTACTTTAGTGGCGGGATGACTACCGTCAACTTTCGTACATTTATTATTTTTCGATAACTATTGACTTAATATAAGTTCAAAACCTATATATACTTGATTAGTATGAAAAAAGGAAGTTTATATAGGATTGATCCTGAAGAGGGCCAAAAGCAGGTGCTTGAGCAGCATTTTGGCGGTGTCCGATTTCTCTATAATAAACTTCTTCATGTTAGATCTGTATTATATAGTCAGTGTGGATGCAGTATCTCAAGATCAGAACTCGATAAGCACATTCTTGTCTTAAAAGATATTTATCCGTGGTTGAAGAAGGTTAATTCTCAATCTTTGCAACAGGCAAACAAAAACTTAGATACTGCTTATCAACGTTTTTTTAAAGGATT
>JBFHIK010000269.1:0-4171 GCA_041596555.1 Methanosarcina sp. | reverse complement strand
TCATTCTTTGTATTAGCTCATCTTCAATAAAAGATGAAATTTCTTCAGCTAAATCCGGGTCCTTTTCAAACGAGTTTATAATTGCCCGGATTAAAACCTGCTTTACCACCGGGTCTGAGGGTGCAATAACCAGATCTCCTGCGGCTTCTTTCAACTCAGGGCTTTCTCTCGAACACAGTTTTTCCCACAACTTTTTCTTAACCGCCCAGACCTCAGGCCCTGTTTTTTTGCGAGCTTCTTCAGCCGCTTTTTTAGACCCGATGACCAGATAAGGGATTACAGGTTCGATAAGATCTGTTACTGTTTCTGCCAGTTGCCTGAGAATTACATCCTGTTGCCGCATTATTTCATCCTTCATTTCCAAAATGTTATGTTCTTCTCTGTTTGCTTAGTTCCAGAATAAAGTGATATCAGTAAATGTAATGTCTGTACTGGAATAAATATAATAACAGATAAATACTTCGTTGGAAGCTTTAGAAAGCTCAGTGTGATCTGTTTGTAGTCTATAAAATTACAATAGTCTATAAAATTACAATAGTCTATAAAATTACAATAGTCTATAAAATTACAATAGTCTATAAAATTACAATAGTCTATAAAATTACAATAGTCTATAAAATATTATATCTTGCCATTTTAAGGATAATCAGCATTCTTTCGATAATATTTAAATAGGTTATTATACACAGCCTCAAGATATTATAAAACATGCCCCGAATGAGATTTGTGTTTGTAGTATTTACTCTAACGTTGTTGTGTACAGGCTGCGTTGAAGATACGGCTGTAATTCCGGAAAATACGATAAATGCGGGCTCGGTTAAAGATTATGACATCGCTGCCGCAAACAATGCTTTTGCTTTTGACATGTACTCGCAACTGGCACAGCTGGAAGCCGGAGATAAAAAGAACATCTTCTTTTCGCCGCACAGCATATCGGCTGCCATGGCGATCTGTTATGAGGGAGCTGAAAACACTACGAAGGAGCAAATCTCAAACGTATTTTATTTCCCCACGAATAAGACCGTTTTGAAAGTTCGTTTGAAGGAAATGAATGACAGGATTAATTCCGATGCCGGCGATTATGAGCTTCAAACTGCAAATGCGCTCTGGGTGCAGGAAGGATATCCCGTAAAAGATGCGTATATTTTCAACGTGAAAAAATACTATGACGGAGAAGTAACAAATCTCGATTTTGTGAGAAAACCGGATGACTCCAGGAATATTATAAATAAATGGGTCGAAGCCAGAACTAATGACAAAATAAAAGACCTGGTCCCGGAAAATTCAATTACAGCTGATACTCGAGTAATAATTACAAATGCAATTTACTTTAACGGAAAATGGGTATATGAATTTGATAAGGAGCTGACGGACAAAAAACCGTTTTATCCGACAGGAGAGAAAGAAGTCTCTGTGGACATGATGTACATGTGTAATAATTTTAAATATGGCGAAAACTCAAAGGCGAAAATTATAGAATTGCCTTATAAAGGCAATGATTTATCCATGTACATCGTGCTTCCGAAAGGCAACAATATTGAAAAGTTTGAAACGGAATTCACACTGAACGATTACATTAAACTTAAAAATGACATGGAATTCGTGGAGGAAGTGGAGACGACGATTCCGAAATTTAAGTTTGAGACTAAAACAGAGCTTTCTGAATCCCTAATCGAAATGGGCGTTGTGGATGCCTTTGGGCAGGCGAACTTTTCAGGAATAAGTAACAGTCCATTATCAATATCCAGAGTAATTCATCAAGCTTTCATAGATGTGCAGGAAGAAGGCACAGAAGCTGCCGCAGCAACAATGGAGGAAATGGAGATGGGCGTGAGCATTTCATGGGACTCAAAACCAAAGGAATTCAAAGCCGACCATCCGTTCATGTTTTTTATAGAGGATAAGAGGACGAATTGCATCCTTTTCATGGGAAAAGTTGAATACCCTGAGTATGGGTAAACTGAAAAGCGTTAAAGTGGCAGTAAAAAAGGAAATGTCTGGGGCTTTATTGCTTGTGACCGCTCCCCGAACTCCTGGAGGCATTGGACTCGTCACTCCGAGACCAATATAGCATACCCCCGTTTCAAACTGTCTAAAACAACAATATGGAGCAAAAACAAATTTGAAACTAAATAAGAGCGGGGAAGAAGCTAAGAATATAAGCTAAAAATAGTTACTGCCAGGACATCTTATCTAGTATCCTGATTAAGTTACTTGCCTCATCATAGGATAATTCAGGCCAGTTCTTTTTGTATTCATCGCAATACTGACTAATTTTTTTATGTCTTTCCATATACCGAAGAGACTTTATTACAAGATTTTTTTGCCTAAAAGTTATCGTAGAACCCATTAACTCCATAAACTACTCCTTATATCATGCCTTTATTGTTCAGTATTCGGTACTGCAATCAATAAAAAATCCGGAAATATAAAAAAGCTATACTCTTTGATTGCTATTTATATATATAGCTCACACTATATATACATACCTTCTGAAGATATATTTATTAGATATATTTATTAGACATATTTATTAGACATAAATGTCAAAATTCGTATATAGTCCTTTATCTTTATATAAAACAAACCTGCCAGACTCAAATGTAGCAAATCGGAAGGGATTAAAGCAGCAGTTGGTGGAAATTCTTGAGTGAGCAGCCCGGTATACATGATAAGACTTTCAGTCAGGTTTCAGATGAAAGGAAAAATGCTGCAAAACAGATGGGAGTCCTTTTTGAGGTTTTTCCTGAGCGGAAGCAGGCTTTTGAAGACCTTTTAAGGCTTTGTTCTGACAGGGACAATGAGGTCCGGGAAGAGGCTATAAATTCCCTTGAGGCGGTTTTTCCAAATGTGCCGGATAGGGAGCTTGTCTGGGAGAGGTTTGTAAACCTTACGGCTTATCCTTCAGAGAGGGTAATGAGAAGGGTGGTAAATGCTCTTCTTGCTGTTTTTTCACTTATGCCTGATAAAGCCCGGGCATGGAAAGATCTGGTAGAGCTGGTAAACTCAAAATCAAGCATGGAAGACGTAAGCAGGGGAATTGTCCGCCGGATTCCTGATGTGCTTCAGGAGCTTCCGGACCAGGAGCAGGCCTGGAGAGATCTGCTTGATATGACTTTTTTGGATGACCCTTATGTGCGGGAAAAGGCGGCTTCTTTTTTAAACATTGTTTTTAATGAGATCCCGGCTGGAAGGAAAAGTGACGCCTGGGATGAATTACTGGAACTGGCGGGTGAATCCGGGGATTCAAAGGTCAGGGAGTTGGCTGGGAGGTCTCTTGGGGAGGTTTTTCCATCTTTACCTGATGAAATGAAAGATGAAGCCTGGGGAGAGATGCTGGAACTGGCAGGAAAAGCCGTGGATAAGCCCGTGCAAAAGGAAATTCTGCTTGCTCTGCCTTCTGTCTTTTCTTCTGTACCTGATAAAAAACGGGCATGGGAAGGCATATTCCGGCTTACGGAGGATGAGAGTGGGCCTGTACGAAAGCAGGCAGCAGATGCCCTTGTGTCTATATTTCCTGATATGCCAGACAGCAGCAGGGTCTGGGCTGATTTTATGAGGCTCACCCGGGCAGGGGACGGATACGTCAGGGATACTGCTGCAGATGTGCTTTCAGTTGTATTCCCGGGCCTGGGAGACAAAGATTCCGTCTGGAACGAACTTCTCGAACTCACAGGGGATGAGGACGAATATGTCCGGAGGACCGCAGCTGATACCCTCAGTAAGGTTTTTCCATACGTGTCCGACAAAAATCAGGCATATTCGGACCTTGTGAATCTGGCTGAAAAGAAGGATAGTTATGTGCTCAGGAGAGTCGTAAAGACTCTTGCTGCTGTCTGTTCTCAATTCTGTAATGAATATGAGATTAATGAAGTGGAAACGGGAACAGGAGTAACCAAAGAGAAAGAGGAATTTGAGGAAAAGGGGGAAAAGGGAGAAAAGTGGATAAAAATGGCCAGAGAGTGGGAGGGAGAGGAGAAAAGTAAACCTGCAGGCTTTTACGAGCTGGCATCAGAAAAAGCTGCTTTTGTGAGAAGGGATGTAGCTCATTCTTTAGGTTCTGTCCTTCCGGCCCTTCCTGTCAAAGGGAAGGAAAGAGAAGTGAAGGATGAAAAAGGAGTGAAGGATGAAAAAGGAGTGAAGGATGAAAAAGGAGTGAAGGATGAAAGAG